>DATMFU010000138.1:0-3654 GCA_035556015.1 Niallia sp.
AACTCTTAGCGTAATACCTTTATTATCTGATACATAGATCACGTCATATGATGTATCGAAAATCGCTTTTAAATCAATGCTTAAGTTTTTATAGGACTCATGCTCTTTTAATAATCCTTCATAAAAGTGTTCCTCTTCAAAAAAGGCAGAAATGCCATAAAAACCTTCATCCGTAAAGATAGGAGATTGGTTTAATATCAACTTTTTCCCACCAACGATAACTTCATTAACTGAATGTTTTTCACTCATCAATAATGAATGATCCGGCCCTATCACTAAATCAAAGAAAGAGCTATTTACTGCTTTAACAACTTCTGTATTTAAAAGATGTGCTCCCCTTGGATTGATAAACTGAATAATTCCATAACAGTTAATAATAATGAATCCGGATGAAAGTGAGTCGAGAGTATCTTCTAGAGGGAAGGGATATTTAAACTTATTATTCAATTAAATTCACAACCTTTTATCTATGCATAAATGCATGAGTATATGCGATTTTGCATTGAATTTTACGCTAAATCTTTCACTATTACAAGATAATTCAGAAAAGTATAGTTTTAAAGTATATTTTTATAGTTGGCATAAAAATTGCTCTATATATAGTGACTCTTCAAATCTGCTATAGATGGAAGTTGAATGCCCTTTAAAAATAAAACTAGTCTGTGTGCATACGGATTAATGTAAATATAGAGGATTCTATCCAATCCATTTATTAAGTAATTATCGTAACTATGCAGAAATGCATGATAAAAAATTTGAAGAAGAATTTATTACAGATGGAGAAAGGGGTAAAGATGATGAAAAATAACTATCGATATAACATCATGCTAATGATGGTTCTTATGGTTATCATCAACTATGTTGACAGAGGAGCAATTTCATATGCTCAAGAGTATATCATTGAAGAATTTAACTTTGACACGGTTGAATGGGGGGCAGTTCTTGGTTATTTTGGATATGGTTATCTTTTCGGAGCACTTTTTGGAGGAATACTTGCAGATAAAAAGGGACCGAAATTTGTTTGGCTATTTATAGGAACAGGTTGGTCTATATTTGTAATTGGAACAGCTTTTGCTGGTGAACTCGGTATGGTTCTATTTGGGGGATCGGCTTTAGCCGGATTTGCATTTATCCGTATTCTATTTGGTTTTTCTGAAGGGCCAACATTTTCTACTATTAACAAAACGAATGCAAATTGGGCTACACCGAAAGAACGTGGTTTTGCTGTATCATTAGGTCTTTTAGGAACTCCATTAGGAGCATTGTTAACAGCACCAATAGCAGTAGCTCTTTTAACGATAACTAGTTGGAAAGTCATGTTCATTTTACTTGGAGCATTAGGGGTTATTTGGGTAATTTTATGGAGAAAAATGTTCACAAATTTACCTGAAGAGCATCCTAAAGTTTCTAAAGAAGAACTAGAGAAGATTCGATCTACTAAAGATTTATTACCAGGAGAACAGTTGGTTAGTGAAATTGATGAGAAAATAAAATGGTACCATTTCTTTAAAAACCCAACTTTAGTATTTAATGCATTGGGGTATTTTGCTTTTCAATATATCAACTTTCTAATACTGACATGGACACCTAAGTACTTACAAGATGAATTTGGCTTCCAATTATCTTCACTCTGGTATTTAGGTATGATTCCTTGGATAGGTGCATGCTTTACTGTGTTGTTGGGTGGTAAAATTTCTGACTATTTACGATTGAAGACAGGCAGTTTAAGAATCGCACGATCTGGATTAGCAGTAGTTTCATTATTTTTTACAGCAATTTGTTTTGTACTAATACCAACTGCAGATACGATTGTAGGAGTAATGGCTTTAATGTGTATTGGAAATGCTTTTAATTCATTACCGAATTCTGTTTATTGGTCTGTAATTATTGATACTGAACCAAGTAAGGCAGGTACTTATGGTGGTATTACGCATTTTATTACCAACACAGCTACAATCATTGCGCCTACATTAACAGGATTCCTAGTATTGAGTAATGGCTATTCTTCTATGTTTATAGCAGCAGCCGTTGCTTCTGTAATAGGGATGGTAGCAATGGTATTTGTTAAACCTGGTAAAAGAATTAAGGAAGTTGCAGTTCCTGTATTAGGAGTTGAAAGATAATGAATATTACAGAAATATCTACTTTAATAAATAAAAGAGAGCTCTCTCCTGTTGATCTTGTAAAAGGGAATTTAGAAAAAATATATGAAGAGAATAAAAAGAATAATTCTTTTATTACGATTTCAGACGAAGAGGCACTTCAAGTGGCAAGAAAGTTAGAAAAAGAATTAGTTGAAGGTAAAATCAGAAGTAAATTACATGGAATTCCAATTGCAATTAAAGATTTAATTTATACAAAAAACATAAGAACAACAATGGGTTCTAAAGTATATGAAAACTTTGTTCCAGACGTTGATGCAACTGTCATAAAAAAATTAAAAGAAGCTGGGGCTATTATCATCGGGAAAACGAACACTCATGAATACGCTTATGGTCCAATAGGAGATCGTTCTTACTTCGGTCCTTGCTTAAACCCATATAACCTAAAAAAAATATCAGGTGGCTCAAGTAGTGGTTCGGCTGCTGCTGTAGGAGCGGGTATGGTGAGTTTAGCTATAGGTACTGATACAGGAGGGTCTATTCGAATACCTTCATCTGCTTGTGGAGTTGTAGGAATGAAGCCGACCTTTGGCTTAGTTAGTAAAAAAGGTGTTTATGATTTGGCTTATACATTGGATCATGTAGGACCTATAACAAATAATGTATATGATAATGCCTTATTAATAAATATAATCGCAGGGCATGACCCAAATGATCCTTATTCTATTAAAACCTTGAACAAAGACTATCATCACTTAATAGGAAAAGATATTAAGGGTAAAGTTATCGGTATTCCTTCTTTTTATTTTGACTTGATTGAAGAAGAAGTACAGGAATCAATGAAAAATTGCATAAATGCTTTTGAATCTCTGGGGGCAAAAATTGAAGAAATTAAAATAGATTGCATCAACAGAATTGCTGTAGCACAGGCTGTAACAATTAAATCTGAAGCCGCTGCAGTACATATGAACACATTTGACAGTTATAAGGGGATTATTGATTCAGAAGTTTATGAAAGATTAGAAGAAAGCAGGAAAGTGAAGGCATATGAATATATACATTCACAGATTGAGAGAAAGAAATTAATTGATGAATATAATCGAGCTTTTGATCATGTAGATGTCTTATTGACTCCAACTCTTCCAATCTTGCCAACTGATATTGGACAAAGGGAGGTAGAAATAGGCAATCAAAAAGAGCTTGTTCGAAGTGCATTGCTGAGATTGACATCTATAACAAACTATACTGGTAATCCTTCTATATCAATTCCATGCAACCTATCAAAAAGCGGTTTACCTATAGGCGCGCAACTGATTGAGAAGCACGGAAATGAAGCCCGACTTTACCAGTTTGCTTATGCTTTGGAACAAAGTTTAAAATTTACTGCAAACAAAAAGTAGAGTTTCCTTGTCCCATTACACATAATTTTTAAGGATACATTGGATATAAAAGGATGAGGCTGGGACATAAGTAGAATTTTTAAGGAAAGCCACAATTATCTATAATAAGATTTTGATACTTTATAGTTTGAGAGCAATAAGTGTTAGCCATT
>DATMFU010000139.1:0-25521 GCA_035556015.1 Niallia sp.
GTTTCTCCTTCCTATTTTATCAAGCTTTCTTCTCTAATCATAGAAATAGTAACCTTTGATCCATCTATATTTCTAATAACAGAACAAAAGAAAACTTTATCAAAAAAAAGATCCTCCTTTACGTTTATATTGATAAAGGACGATCTTTTTCATTATTTATTGATTTAGTTTCATACTCATTTAACCACTTAACAAGAGCTTCTATATTCATTGGTTTAGCGTAATAATATCCCTGTATAATTAAACTTTGATTTAAAGAAGATAAAAACTCAACCTGCTCTCTCTTCTCTACTCCTTCTATTACAATATTTAAATGCAACGACATTCCAAGCGCAATAATTGCTCTTATTATTTCACTATCCTTTATTGAATGAGGAACACCGTCAACAAAGGACTTATCAATTTTTAATGTATTCACAGGAATTCTTTTTAAGTAAGAGAGAGACGATAGACCCGTACCAAAATCATCTAAAGACAAAGTTAAACCAATTTTCTTAAATTCCTGTACCGCTTGAATGGCACCTTCGATATTATCAACGGCACTTGTTTCAGTCATTTCCAATTCTACTAAACAAGGTGTAACATTATATCTTTCAATACACATTTTCAATAGATGAATTAATTTTGGAGAAGTAACATAAGGCCCTGGAATATTAATAGCAATTGGCAACCTTTTTCCTTCCAATTCCCAATGGGCAACTTGTTTACAGACATTATCAATAATCCAATCCGTTACTTCAAACATCTTTCCTGCTTCTTCTAAAATGGGAATAAATACACCAGGAGATAACTCTCCATAAATTGGATGCTTCCATCTAAGTAAAGCTTCCAAACCATTAATTTTTTTTGTATCCAAATAAATTTTAGGCTGATAAACTAAATAAAAATCATTTTTATTTAGTGCTTCCTCTACATCATTTACGAGCTGATTAGCATATGATTTTCGATGCTTTTCTGCGTCATATTTAATTAATTCATTTTCAAATTGAATGGAATAATGATCTAATACTGCTATACAATTTTCATACAATTGTTTGAGATCTTCCTTACCTTCTCTTATAGAATAAGCTATAACAGTTTGTGCCTTTGCTACCATATTATCCAATTCAATTGGTCTCGATAGTAAAGTAGTAAGAAGTTCAAATTCTTTCAATAAATGATCCATTTCCTCTTTTGTTCTACTTAAAAATACAAAATGATTCCCTTTAACGCGAAACATTTCAATATTAGTTGGCTTTAATTTTTTACACAACTCTTCAATATAGCAAATTAGTTGATCGCCAAAATAATACCCATATTTATTATTCCATCTATTTAAATTATGTAAATGAAGCATGGCAATACCACTATAGGAACCAGAAGAGGTTAGATACTTTTCAAACTGCCTACGATTAGGCAATTTTGTCAATGGATCAAAATAATTTAATCGGTAGTTTACAAAACGATCAAGTAAACTGGACATTAAAGAAAGTAGTAACAAAACAACAATACCTATAGTCACTCCCATGATTATATATCCTATTCCCATCTGTTGTGAATGCTGATGCATAACTACTGTGTCATCATTCACATAATATTTAATAGCAAACATACCTGTATAATGCATACTAGAAATAGCTATCCCCATTAATAGAGAAGTTAGAATTCTTACTAATAAATTGCTCATGTATTGTTGAAGCTTTGAAAAAATATATAGGGATATAAAGGAGACAAGAATAGCAATCAAGACAGATAGTAAGAAATAACCTAAGTGATAAGCATATTCTGCCTCTATAGTCATTGCCTTCATTCCAATATAGTGCATAGAACTTATCCCTATGCCCATAATGATACCTGCTAATGCAGTTTCTGTTCCCCGTTTCCTACCTTTACTAGAAATATAGAATGCTAGAAAAGCTGCAAAAATAGCTGGTAATACAGAAATAAACGTAAGGGGAAGATCAAATTTCATTTCTATCGGGAGCATAAAGGCACTCATACCAATGAAATGCATTGCCCATATTCCAAATCCCATCGTTATAGAAGCAAGTGTTAGCCAAAAATAGCGATGAAAAAAACTATGGTAAACAATACGTTCATTTAATGAAAGAGATGTAAAAGCGGCTAACCATGCAATTATAATAGATAATATAACAATAGGAATAGAGTATTCTCCTTGTATATAAATGACTTGGTCTTGACTCGGTAATGTAAAAATAATAATTTCCCCTCTATTACTTATTATATAATCTGCTTCAAATTCTTATCTAGCTCAACAAGGACTTTAGCCTCATTTTTTTGATTATACTTTGACTATAAAGGATTTTTTACCTATAAACAATCCTTTATTATCATCCAATTTATTACATGACATTTTGATAGATAATAAACTTTTCCTTCTCCTTGTTCTTTCTTATCCCAACCTCCACTTCATGTGTTCTATTAAAAATAGAATGATTGTTCATATATAACTGATAGTCTTCAGAAGGATAATAAATAATGATTGTTACTGTTCTTGCTGTTTGTTCTAAAGAGCATAATATATTATTCATGATCTTCTGAAATACCTGAATAGAGAATGGATTAAAGAAATAAAAACAATTATCCTCCTCCTGTATCGTGTAATCCTCTGCCTTACAATGGTAGAAGAGTATTTTTTCTTTTATCCTCTTATTTCGTTTAGAATACTGTTCAAAATTTCTCATTGCATCTAAGTAAAACACTTCATTCATTTCTATGCCCTTCACTGTCGACTTAAACAAATAATGCAAAAAAAAGTTCAATCTCCCTTTCCCACAACCAAAATCTACTACACAATCAGTTTGTCTTAAAGGAAAAACATGAACAAGCTTCTCTAAGTCCTCATATGGTGTTGGTTCATAGCGATGATAGTGATAGGACTTGTTAAATCCTACTTGTACTTTTTCTGTTTCAATATGTAATAACTTATCATAAGACATATTCATCTTCTCATTCCTTCTCTCTAATCAACAAATCATTCTATTGGACGTCTAACCCTCTGCCATATATTTTTGGTGAAAATTACTTTTAAGTTATCAAAAAAATCAGAAGATATTTAAGTTATCTTCTGATTATCACGATATTCATTAGGAGTTACTCCAATTAACTTTTTAAATACCTTTCGAAAATACTTATCATCTTGATATCCAATCCTATTAGCAATTTCGTATATTTTCAAATTGCTATTTTGTAGTAATTCTTTTGCACTTTCCATTCGGATGTTTATTATATATTCAGATATGTTCACTCCATATTCTTGTTTAAACTTTCTTGAAATATACTCTCTACTAATATAAAAATGGTCAGAAATTTCCTGTAGTTTAATATCATGATTGTAATTATTTCGAATAAATTTTTCAATCTCATTCATCACATTATTTGATTTACTCTTCTTTTTTTGTACTCTTTTAAAAAATACAAGGATTTCTCTTTTCTTTCTTTCTATATAATTTTCCAGAAGAAAAATTCCATACCTATTAAAGTACTTGCTTATATTTTCTTCTATATTCGACTGCAGATTTAATGGCAGCGACCATTCCTTAAACAAGCTCCTACTTATTACTACATACTCACTTTCCAGTTGTAGTAACTGTTTTAAGGATAATCTATTATTAGTAATAATCTCTCTATGAATTTGCGAAATGAAAGAGTCGATGGATTGTATATTTCCTGTCTGAACGGCTAATTTAATCGTCTCCGTATAATCCATTAAACTTTTTATCTCTTCATCCTCTGTCTCTCCCATGTATATATTATTTTGCTGAATAACTAATACATTTCTACACATTAACAAAGCTTTTGCGCGCTGATAAGATTCAGATATATCCTCTAACTTAGTTACCTCTTTTCCAACTGCTATAGAAAAAAGAATACCTAATGAATTTTGTATACTCTTGATTACTAGATTAAGCAAAGAGATCATTTCATCTTTTTGTTCCCAAAGAATAAGGATTATTTCTCCTGTATTTCCTAAGTTGTGAAAAGCCATGCCACTACTTTTTCTACTTAGAACTTCATTAATAATATTTAAAATAGTAAAATAGGTTAGCTCAGAATCCCCTTTAAAGTAGTCTCTTATTTCCTCATTTACATAGAGTAGACCAACATGATAGTATTCATGCTTCGGTAAGGAAAATCCCTCAAATACGTTTTCCTCATAAGAATCATTATATAATAATTGAGTGAGTTTTCTGTCTCGATAAACTGGTTTCATTCTATTTAATAATTGATTATTAATAACTTTATTCTTTCTTTCCTTTTCTTCCACTTTCCACTCATGAATAACCGTCCTTATAGCATTATTAAGCACTTCCGGATCTATTGGCTTTAATAAATAATCCGAACTCCCATAATTCATTGCTTTACGCATATAATGATAATCTTCATAACCGGTTATAATAATCGTTTTACTATGTGGATGATTATTTTTAATCCACTCTAATAAGAGAGTACCATCCATTTTTGGCATCTTCATATCAGAGAAAATTATTTCTGGATGTTTTTCCTCGATCATTTGTATGGCCTCTTCCCCATTACTTGCTTCATAAATATCTTCTATCCCATTTTCATCCCACTTAGCAAGAATCTTTATCCCTTCACGAACATGTTTCTCGTCATCAACGATTAATACTTTCACGTTCTTTCCTCCTTAGGAAATAAAATAGGCAAACAAATAGTTACAGAAAACCCCTTATATTCATCACTCTCTATATAAAGATTTGCATCCTTTCCGTAGTAGATGGTTAGTCGATCATAAATATTTTTTAATCCTATTGATTCACGCTCATTTTCATTATCTATTAATTCACTATTTTTCAATCCTGTTAGGATTTTCTCTACTTGATCTTGCGTTACACCTTTCCCGTTGTCTTTCACTTCTATGATAAGGAACCCTTCCCTTGTATGAGAACGTATTACTATTTCCGAATGATTCATTTGGTGCCGAAACCCATGTTTAAAACAGTTCTCAACAATTGGTTGGAGGATCATTTTAGGGACCAGGATATTTTTAGAATGGGGATCCTCTTGAATCGATACTTCTAATTCTTCCTCAAAACGCTGTTTCTGTAGTGCTAAATATGCCTTCACATGGTTTATCTCCATTGATAATGGGACCGATGATTCTCGCATATTCATACTATATCTCATAATTAACGAAAGAGATGTAAGTAGTGAATATACGTCTGTAGCGTTGGACTTCAATGCTAAGGTACCAATTGATTGAAAGCTGTTATAGAGAAAATGTGGGTTAATTTGCGATTGCAGTACTTTTAATTGAACATCCTTATTTTCAATTTGTAATTTATATTCTTTTTCTATTAATCTATTTATTTTTTTTATCATGGATTTAAAATGCTTTCCCAGCATGCCAATTTCATCACTTCCAAGTGTCTCAAAATCCACTTCTAAATTTCCCTTTTCAACCTTTTTCATATTTTCTATTAATACTTTGATAGGAGCTGTTATTTTAACAGAAATAATCATCGTAATAGCGATGACAACAATTAGAGCGATAAGGGCAATCATTGTATTTAAAAAAGCTGTATCTCTTGCATTTTTATATAAACTATCAAACGGTATTCTCTTTACCATATACCAATTGTTATTTTGTACTTTAAAACTTTCATACATAATTACCCCTGAGAATTCATCATCTTCCCACTGCATATGGTTCCCTTTCTTTTTCCTCTGAACCTCCGTAAACCACTTCTCTTTATTCTTCTTACCAGCTCTTGTGGCATCTGGAGAATAGATAATGGTTCCATTCTCGTTCATAATGTATAGTTCTTCTTTTTCTTTATTGATCTTATCTATCATTCCATCTATTTTGGAAAAATTGATATCAATGGATAGAAATCCTAATATTTCATCGGAAGGAACATTTCGAATTTTATTATGAAAAGACAACACGGTAGTTTTCTCAGAATTTGGAATAATAGAAAGTTCATTATAACTATAAATAGTATGAGGTGGTTCTATCATCGAATAAACCGCTTTTATATCTTCCAATTTCTTATAATATGAATGAAAATAAACTGTTTTATTTTTACCTCTCCCACTAATTCTAGAGTGATAGTTTGTAAATGAATCATTTCCATTGCTTATGTACAAATGCATCTGCTCAATTTCTGTTCTAGAATTATAGACATAAGCTAGCACCCTTCTCACTTCTTCTATATTTGATTCTGTTTCTTCGATTCCTTTTGTTAGTACATTCATAAAAGGAGTGTACCGATATAAGACAGTAGACATTAATGCAATATCCTCTAAATATGTAGCTAATTCTTCCTTTCCCTTTTGCATTTGCTCTGTATTATACGATAATGATTCCTCATTAATCGTACGTATAGTATGTACATATGTTAGTAAAATACTAGTTCCAAAGGGTATTACTGTTGCCAATATTAGAAAAACAATTAATTTTTTTCGCAATCCCCAATTCATCTTTTATTGTCGCAATTTCTTAAATCAATAATAGATATGTAATCTATGAAATAAGCTATCGCTTCCTCCTTCCGATTAAACTGCTCCAATATTTATCAAAAATAGGATGTTACTTCGAATCGAAACTCCATTACATTTCTCCTCTTCAAGAAAAGAGAATACTTTTTTATCTGCACCAATTTATAAATAAGTGTATAAATCAAAAAATGTTATGAGATTAAGATACCAAATTTTTGGAAATTAAAACACCCTTGAAAAAAAGTGCTATAAAAAATCCAGAATGTCAATATTTTACACCCTACTAGTCAATGTAAGCGGTTACCAATTGGTATATAGAAATATATGATTACATTAGGAGGTGTCGATAGTGGATCAACAACACAATACAGAAAAATTAGAAACTCCAGTTACTTATCCATACGAGAAGAAATCGAAACAATCAATTTCTACTGCTAGGAAAAAAAGATGGAAAAATGTTGGCTTGTTTTCCTTATTTGTAGGACCAGTTTTTATTGCATTTACAATAGTTGTATTAATTCCTTTCTTTTCAGGTATTTATTACTCATTTACCGACTGGAATGGGATTACGGGACAAGTCAAATGGGTTGGATTAGATAATTTCAAATATATATTTACAGAAGATAAACAGTTTCTCCAATCCTTTAAACTCACTGCTATATATACGATAGTTGCCATTATACTAACAAATATAATTGGCTTTGGTCTAGCATTACTAGTCACGCAAAAATTAAAATCTAGCAATATATTAAGAACGGTATTCTTTATGCCTAACTTGCTTGGCGGACTATTACTTGGATTTATTTGGCAGTTTATTTTCATTAGAGGGTTTGCATCCATCGGTGAATTAACTGGCATTCCTTTATTTGAATTAGCCTGGCTTGGAGATAAAAACACTGCATTCTGGGGAATTGTAATCGTTAGCGTTTGGCAAGGTGCAGGGTATATCATGCTAATCTACATAGCTGCTCTACAAAACGTACCTAAAGAACTAATAGAAGCTGCACAAATGGACGGAGCAAGTCGCTTTCAAGTTCTCCGTAATATTAAGGTACCTTTAGTTGCACCGGCAGTAACTATTTGTCTATTCTTAACTACAGCATCTTCTTTTAAGATCTTTGATGCTAATTTATCTCTAACAAATGGTGGACCTTTTAAATCAACAGAAATGTTAGCACTCAATATCTATATTGAAGCATTTGTAAATAATCGCTATGGAGTTGGAGAAGCAAAAGCCTTAATCTTCTTCTTAGTCGTTGCAGCTATTTCTATCTTACAAGTAACCTTATCGAAGAAGAAGGAGGTTGAAGCGTAATGATAAACAGATATACGAAAAGAACCTTTATAGTGGAGATTTGTGCGATCGTCCTTGGATTAATCTTTTTGGTTCCTTTCTATTACGTAATATCCAATTCTCTAAAGCCATTTGCAGAAATACTGACCAATACATCTGCGTTACCATCGGCATTACATTTTGAGAACTATGTAAATGCTTTTGAGAAGCTGAACTTTCTTAGGGTATTTAGCAATTCATTAATAATCACGATTGCTAGTAATATCGTATTAGTAATCTTCTGTTCTATGGCAGCTTATATGCTAGTAAGAACAAAAAAGAAAATTAGTAATATCATTTTTATGATATTTGTAGCAGCTATGATTATTCCTTTTCAATCCATCATGATTCCACTTATCAAAACAGCTGCTAATCTACAGTTACTAAATAGTATTTGGGGTCTTGTGTTTATGTATTTAGGCTTCGGTTCTGGCATGACCATCTTTTTATACCATGGGTTTATTAAAGGTATACCAGAAGAGTTAGAAGAAGCTGCTATTATTGATGGTTGTTCCCGCATCGGAGTTTTCTTTAGAATTGTATTTCCGTTATTAAAACCAATTACGGTAACCATTATCATCTTAAATAGTTTATGGATTTGGAATGACTATTTACTACCATCCTTAGTCTTACAAAATCCAGAACTAAGAACGATTCCATTAGCTACTTTCTTTTTCTTCGGTCAATATACAAAACAATGGGATCTTGCATTGGCAGCACTTATGATAGGTATTGTTCCGTTATTAATATTCTTCTTCTCTATGCAAAAGCACATTATTCAGGGTATAACTAGCGGATCTATCAAATAATAATTCTTTACTTTTGGATTTATCACTAATGTGATGAAATATAAACCAACATTTCATTATTTATAAACTAGGAGGGAAACAAATGAGATTCTCGAAAATGAAAAAGCATTCTATATTAGCTGGTGTTTTAACTACTTCACTACTTTTCGTAAGCGCTTGCTCCAGTGATGAAACATCAAGTAAAAATAATACTAGTACAGGTGATAAAGTAGTAGTCGATCTTTTTAATGGAAAAGTAGAAATCGCAGATCAATTAAAAGCATTAACTGATCAGTATACAAAGGAACATCCAGAGGTCACTTTTAATATTGAAACAGTAGGTGGAGGTGCGGACGGTTCAGCTGCACTAAAAGCAAAATTCGCTTCTAATACTCCACCAGATATCTTTGGAAATGGCGGATATCAAGAGGCACTTACTTGGCTCGATAAATTAGAAGATTTATCTGACCAACCTTGGATTAAAGATGCCTATGAAAGTGCATTAGTACCAATGACAGTAGATGATAAGGTTTACGGTCAGCCAGTCAATCTAGAAGGATACGGATTTGCTTATAATAAAAGTCTATTTGAAAAAGCAGGGATTACAGAATTACCAACTACCTACTCTGAACTGGAAGCGGCTGCTAAAAAGTTAAAGGCTGCTGGAATTACTCCTTTTTCAATCGGTTATGGAGAATGGTGGGTTTTAGCAAATCATGGTCTAAATGTACCTTTTGCTTACCAGGAAGATGCTGATGCTTTTGTAAAAGGCCTAAATGAAGGAACTGCTAAAATCGAAGGAAATGAACATTTTGATAAATATTTCGATTTACTTGATCTAACTATTAAATATGGTAACAAAAATTCTTTAACAACAGATTATAATACGCAGGTTACATTATTTGCATCAGGTGAAACAGCTATGATTCAACAAGGTAACTGGGTTCAACCTATGATTGACAAAATAACACCAAATATGGAAGTCGGCTTTATCCCAATGCCACTTAGTGATGATAAAGGAAAATCAGATAAATTAATGGTAGACGTGCCTACAAACTGGGTTGTTCATAAAGATGCACCAGAGAAAGATAAAGAAGCAGCACTTGATTTCTTAAATTGGATGGCAACTTCAGATTTCGCAAAAGAATCAATCGTGAAAGACTTTAAATATGTTCCTGCTTTCAAAACAATGGAAGCAACAGCTGATGAAATCGGTCCATTAGGTGCCGCTATTCAAGAATACTCTCAAGCAAACAAAACATACACATGGCAGTTCATGAAATACCCTGATGGAGCTGGACAAGAATTTGGCTCAACTCTTCAAGCTTATATTGGTGGACAAAAAACAAGAGAAGAAACAATGAAAGCATTAGACGAAACATGGGCAAAATTTAAAAAGTAAGTAAAAACTATAAGTTATTAGCTTCATTAGGAGTTTAACAAAATGTTTAAGAATTATTGATAATTTGGTCATACTTTATTAACATTTGATGGTTATGATTAAACCATATTCATCATACAACTTTTCAAGTCCCCCCTTGAAAATAGATTTTTAAAGGAGTGCCGAATAGGCACTCCTCTTTTTTTATTTAATAAGAAAACTACTCGACTAAGTCGACATTATAAAAAAAAGATCCAGAATTATTTATCTGAATCCCTTTTTCTTTATTCACATGGTTAAGCCATACTAGATAAGTATAAGATCTTAATTCAATACTTTTACTTTCACAGTCTTACGCCCCCAAGCTTTTGCACTCTTGCTTGATGGCTTCAATACATCTATTTTATGTCCTTTAATTGCTCCACCAGTGTCACCTGCTATTGCTTCTCCGTAACCTTCCACCCAAACTTTTGAGCCTAAGGGAATAACACTTGGGTCTACCGCAATTAATTTCATATTTTTATTTTTCTTTATATTATAACCAAGCGCTGTTATATCCGATTTTGTGTCCTCATGACTATATGCTGTTGCCGTCACATAAAAAACATCTTCACTACTAGCTTTCTTTGATTTTTTACTAGAAGTAGATTTTGTGGTCGCTTTAGCTGGTGCAGCATTAGTTGTAGATGCAGACGCTTCTTTCTCAACTGTCTTTTTGGCCGCAGATTCTTCTGCTGCTTTTTTTGCTGTTTCTTGCTCTTTTTTAATAGCTGCTTCCGCATTACTAATTTGAGTAAGTACCGCATTTTTTTGATCTTCAGCTAATTCTACTTCTTTTGAAAGAGTATCAAATTTTTTCTGGATAGACTTTACTGCTTCCTGTCTTTTCACAAGATTATTTTGTAAATTCTCTTGAGAAGCTGCAAGCTTATCTGATTGTTTTGTTAACTCTTCTTCTTTTTGATCAATAGCTTTCTTTTCTTCTTCTATTTGATCTAAGTCTGCTTGTTGCTGTTCTAATATATCTTTATCCCCATCAAAAAGCATGGTAATTGCGGTTGCTCTACTTATGAAGTCTCCAAAATCTTTGGAATTAAGTAAGACTTCTAAAACCATATTTGTTTGATCTGACTTTTGTAAAGAAACAAGACGTTCTTTCATTACATCTTTACGAGCTAACACTTTATCTTCTAGAACAACTATTTGTTCTTTTTTTTGCTCTATTTGTTCTTGTATTTCTGCAATTTCTGCCTGAAGAGTTTCGATATCTTCTCTATTTTGCTGCATTTCTGTTTCAACAGCCTCTAGCTCTCCTTGAACAGATTCCAACTCTTTAGAAACATTTTGTTTTTCTGTTTCTTTTTCGTTAATTAGATTTTCGCTTTTATCTAATTGACTTTTCGCTTGATTAAGTGTTTCTTGACTCGTTTCTGCGTGAACCATCATAGATGATGTCATAAATAGTACACCACTTAGTGAAATGGCCATTAATTTTTTTAAGGAACTCATCTTAAAACCCCTTTCTCTATTGTTATAACACAGAAAAGGGTTTTATAAATTACGATTCTATTAAAATAGTAAGTCATTTCCCTTAAAAATAGTTTACGTAATAACGAACAAAAATCGAACACTTCTCAAGTGTCTGTAAGGTTTATCCTTCTTTAATCTGCTTGTAATCCTTGTAATATTTCTGTTAATTATAAAAGTTTTACCTTTTCAGACATGGATTATATGTCCATTTTTAACCTAATCATGTCCACGCATTGGATTCCATTTTCATAGATTAATTGGTCATAATGTCTAGTGAAAAAATCTCTATCAATCGAATTTATCCGGAAACCACATTTTTGATAGAGTGCTAGTTGCCCAATACTACTATTACCAGTTCCTACTTCGATTGTTTTATAGTTTTGTTGTTTTGCCGTCTCTATTGCATGAAAAATCAGTTGCTTCCCTATTCCTTTTCCTTGAGATGTAACTTCAACAGCTATATTAACTAGTTCAATTGTTTCTGGCCTTGTTGGTAAGAGTACATATATCCCAATAATGAGATCCTTTTCTTTCGCCACATAACAAATCCCCCTCGATATATATTCCCTTACCATTTTTTCTGATGGATCTGCAGTAAGTAATAAATCCATTGGGACTTCAGCATTTCTAGCTAATGGATAAACTTCCAATATTCATCATTCCTTTCTACTTTCCTTTAGAACTATCGTAAACAGTGCATCATTTCTTCGGCCTCTTTCCAATCTACTGAGTATCCAGCTCCCTTTGCACAAAAGATAGAAGATGAAGTATATTCAGGATCTGCATCTTTATCATATCCAATTCGATCCATTACTTCTTGTTCATTATGGCATTTGTTATATCCTGCAAATTGTAAAGAAATTCTACCTTTTCCTTGAGTAAAAGATGCTAAAGTAGTTGGGTATTCCATAAAGGTTGCTACAGGTACAATTCCTGTAATAATTGCTTTATCTTCCTCTGTCTTTGGTGCGTCAAACTTTCCATGGAATATTTGTATATCAGAAAGAACTCTTCCCATCTGGTCCAATTCTACTTTTATCTTAAAAGAATAGTAAGGTTCTAATAAAATATTCTTTGTTTTTTCTAATCCTTGTCTTAACGCTCGATATGTCGCTTCTCGGAAATCTCCGCCATGTGTATGTTTATTATGGGCTCTACCAGTTAATAATGTTACTTTTACATCTGTTAATGGGTATCCTGTTAATAAACCATGATGCTCTTTTTCTAAAAGATGCTGCTTCACAAGATTTTGCATGCCAATTGGTAAGTTATCTGTATGACATTTACTTTCAAATTTGATTCCACTATTTCTACTTCCAGGTTCTAATTTTAGATGAACTTCCGCATAATGACGCAATGGTTCAAAGTGACCATATCCAATCGTGTCTACTTCTAGTGTTTCTTTATAAAGAACTTCTGGCTGCTGAAATGTTACATGTAGGGAGAATCTTTCCTGAACTATTTGCTGTAATACTTCTAGTTGAATTTTTCCCATTACATATAAATGAATTTCTTGAAGCCTTTCTTCCCAGGTTACATTAAGGGATGGATCCTCTGATTCTAATATTCTAAAATATTTTAAAGCCTCTTTTACGTTTATCCCTTTCTCAAATACCACTTTAGAACGAAGAGTTGGTACCATTTCATAGTCTGTCTTACTTTGAAGCTCTCCTAAGCCATCTCCTACTTGTGTCGATGTAAGACCAACTATTGCAATAAGCTCTCCAGCATTCCCTTGGTTTATTTGTTCAAATCTATTCCCATTATATTTACGGATTTGCGTCACTTTTTCAACCATGTCATTTCCATATGCAACACTATCTCTTACTTGAATAGCTCCATTTAAAACCTTAATAAACGTTAGTCTTGTTCCATCCTCATCATAACGAATTTTATAAACTCTTCCTGCAAAAGGTGTATCATTAAAATAATCAGTTATAGTTAAAGCTTCAAACCACGTTAAGAATTCTATTATTCCCTCATCTTGTAAGGCAGAACCACTTAGATAAGGATACACTTTGGTAGCGGATATCATCTGCTGAATACTCTCTAACCAAATTTCTCGGTCATATCCCTTTTCCAAGTAGTGTTCTAATAATAATTCATCCTGGCTTGCTATAAACTCTATATCTTCCTCTGAAAAATCCTTTTCGTAAGAAGGTAATTCCCATATACCTTCTGTTAATTCCTGCTTTATTTCCTTTACTACTTGATTAACATCTGCACCTGTCCTATCTGTTTTATTAATAAAGAAGAAGGTAGGAACTTGATGTTTTTTTAAAAGGCTCCACACCGTTTCTGTATGCCCCTCTATTCCCTCTACCGCACTAATGATAATGACTGCGAAGTCCATTACTTGTATAGCTCTTTCCATCTCTGGTGAAAAATCGACATGTCCAGGGGTATCAATCAAGTAATAGGTGGAATGGCCATATTGAAAGACACCTTGATCTGCAAATACCGTTATTCCTCGAGCCCTTTCGATCTCATGACTATCCAAAAAGGCATCTTGATGATCCACTCTACCGCGTTTTTTAATACTATTTGTGTGATATAACAACTGTTCCGAAAAAGTAGTCTTTCCTGCATCAACATGTGCTAGTATACCGACTGTTTTATTCATTGAATTACTCCCTTAAATTTCCTTGTTAGCTCTATTATACTAGAATTCATATGTGTATGATTGTCATGTACTTTTATTTCTCAATAATTGGAAGAGTTGGATACAATGAAAAAATCCAATAAATAAGCAATACCTATTCCTGTCATATAGCGAATCAAATCAATTACTAGAAAACCTTTTCCTAAAATCAGTGCCCCTATTGTATTTTGACGAATACTATTAATCCAATTTGCATGATAAAGCTGACTACATTCGATTCCGAAACAGAAAAGCAGGCTAATTACTAATCCAAAATGCATACCATATGATGCAAAAAGAAACCTGCACCCAAAATAAACCATGATAGCCCATAACACATCTCCAGCATTTTCCGCTAAAAACACTGGTAGCTGTTCCCCATATGATCGAGAAGCTAGACCGAATATTCCAGCTATACATGCACCTGAAAAATAAATTACTCTACCTCTATTTATTTGTTTATTCAATTCCGCTTACCCCTTTTTTACAAAATAAAAAGGATAAAGCATCCAATCTATAGCCTTATCCCCACTTTATTATTATCCAAAAAATAAATCTAATATATTTGAACCTGTAGATGATTTTTTATTATAGAACTCCGAATATCCACATTTCTTACAATAAACAACAGTAAATGCATTATGCTGTAAATCCAGCATTTTAGAAATTCCCGATCCTGTCATGGATACATCCTTTGTTCCAACCTCTGTTCCACCACATTTAACGCACCCTTTATTTTCCATAAAATGAGCATCTCCTTTTGACAACATATATATGATCTCTTCTTTTTACTATTACGTTTTAAAAGTTATATTGGTTTCAATTAATCATTCAAAAACTTTTCTTATTTTCTGCTTCTCTATATATTCTCTTTGACAATCATTAGTAAACGATTAATATTTTCAGATGTTACATTCTCAGCTATTCTCGCTCCTGCAATGATTGGTGCCCATTGTATAATTTCTTCTTGTTCCAAACCACTTTTTTTACAATAGGAATCTAAATATAGATTAGCTAGCTCTTGATAATTTTGAGCATACAACAAGTAAGTTCGATAGACATCGGCTCTCACATCTCCTGCACTTGCATCTATCCAGTCTATAACACATCCTTTATTCTGATTGTTCATTACACAATTGAATAGATGAAAATCCCCATGACAAAGTTTTGGCTCATAATGAATAGATTCTAATTTTTTTATTAACTTAATTTTTATTGACTCTTCTAAAATATTCACTGCTTCTATTTGCCTTTTTAGTTTTGTAGACATTAGCTCTAATTTATCCACTTGATGTTTATGAATCTCTAACTGTAAATCCACAGAAAGATTTATATAGTATTCCGCTTCTTCTAATCTTTCAAAGATTAGTTCTCCTAACGTCTTACCTTCTATATATTCCATCACAAGAGCCTGCCTGTTATTTATTTTGGTAACCTCAAGTGGTTTCGGAACAAATAGACCACAGTCATAAGCAATTTGTTGTTTTCTCGCTTCATAGGAAGCCTCAAACTCTGGTAAATGTTCATTGTATACTTTTACTATTTTATCTTCTAAACGATAGATTTTTGCTGTATTACCTTCTCCAAGGAACTGATAATCTCCCAAGTAATTACACTCCTTTCTTCTATTATATATACCATTAACATATGTCCCTTTACCTACTATTAAAACGCTAATAAATACTGTCTTACAAATTCCTTACATAGCGCAATGAAACCTGTTTTTCCCCCGTCTCAGTTACGTTAACCATCTTCTCTTGAAAAACAAATCCTCGTGCCTCATAAAATGGAATCCCTCTTTTATTCCCCTCTTGAACAGATACCCATTGGGATTTCGCACCAAGTGCTATTTGATCATTCGTCAAAGCTTCAAGAAGCAATCTTCCTATTCCTTGGTACCGATATTTTTCCTCCATATAAAGAACAAATACTTCACTAACATCTGGTTTTGCCATGCCTCCACCAATCACACCTACTACCTCAGAATTAAACATAGCAATATATGAATAACTAGCTTTTTCAATATCCCTCTGAACACGGTCAAGATTATACCATTGCTCTACATTCTGTTTTTGATATTCTTCACTGAGTACTCCTTCTACTGTTTGTTTCCATCCATTTGAACAGATATATTGGATTGCCTCTGCATGAATAAGTTGGGGTTTTATTATTTTTATCATTACTTTTTTCTCCTATTAATATCCATTTTTTTTTGACAGTAATTTAGAAAGTGCATGAATTATGGTAACTATAGCTACTTAATTCCTACGTTATCTGTCTATTTTTCTATAAAATATAGTAATATCCTTCTTATATAGAACAAAAAGGTATTCAGGAGTAGAATTCCCAAATACCTTTTTCATTCTTGCTTCAACCCACATATAAGTAAGTATATGTTAGTTATGATAATTTAAATTGTTGTACTTCTTCGTTTAATTGTTCTGCCATTTTTGCAAGCTGTTCCGTACTATTTGTCATTTTTTCCATTGTGCTTGATGTTTCCTCGACAGTTGCTGTTGTTTGTTGAATTCCAGCAGCGGATTGTTCTGTCAACGATACTAATATAAACAATATTACTTACAATCCTCTTACATCAATATCATAGCATTTACTTTTATTTTCCTTTCTATAGCATGTTTCTTTGTTCCAATTCTTATTTCCTCTTTTAACATACAACTCTTATAGTTTATTCAGAGAACAACTTTCGGTTTATAATAATTTTTCCTATAGAAAATTACATCTAGAAATAAGTACGTTTGATAAATGAATATATCTAGTTTGCAGTTTACCTTTTTCATCAAATCATTCTAATCCATAGTAACCAGTATCTTCGTTGCAATGACTATTTGATATTTAGTTTTTTTGTTATTACTACAAGTCTATTGTATTGGAATAAATTACAACATAAGTAAAACTAGAAAACCAACTATCATTTCCGATATTAAGTATGTGAATTAAATAGTTACTTTTGTTTATAGGGATTTTAGAATGGTAGAGCAAAATGAACCATTCCCCTTAAACTTTTAGCTATCTTTTATTATGTTAGTAAAAGAGAAGAAGGGAAGCAGAAAATTATGAAAAAAAGGCATCTAAAGATTAGATCTAAAATTAATCTACTGCTAATTGGAGTTATATTATTTCTAACCATTATTGTTAGTTTTGTAACTTATCATCAAGTAAATAAAGCAATGAATAATGTATTTACTGATAGAGTAGAAGAAGTTTCCGGTCTCGGGCTTAATTGGCTAGATGAATCATTTAAAGGAGATTGGTCTATTAAAAATGGAGATCTCTATAAAGGAAATGAAAAGCTTAGCGACAGTAATGAGCTATTGGATGAGATAGGGGAGGTTACCGATGGAATAGCGAATGTGTTCCAAGGTGACACAACGGTTGCTACAAATGTTGTTGTAGATGGAGAAAGAAGGATAGGTCAACAAGCAGACTCTTCCATATCAAAGGCTGTATTGGATACAGATAAAACATATTTCGGAGAAGCTGATATTGCAGGAGTAAATTATTTAACATTGTATACACCAATAAAAGATAGTAATGGCGATACTATTGGTATGTGGATGGTAGGTACTAAAAATGCTCTGATTGATGATACGGTATATTCCTTATTAAATACAATTATATTCATAATAGTGATAGCGGGAATCTTAGCAATGATATATAGTGTAATGTTCTCAAGAAGAATTGTACGTCCTATTAATCTAATTAATAATCAATTAAAAGAAATCTCAGATGGTGAAGGCGATCTTACGAAAGAACTTATTGTGAAATCTCAAGATGAAATTGGGGAGTTGGCTAATTCCTTTAATCGCATGATTGGTAGTTTACGTAAAATGATTGGTCAAATTGGTGCTACTTCTGATCAAGTAGCTGCTTCTTCTGAGCAGTTAACAGCAAGTGCAGAACAAACAACACAGGCAACAAGTAACATTGCCTCTTCTATTCAAGAAGTTGCTAGTGGAGCAGAACTTCAAGAACAGAGAGTAATGGAAAGCTCACAAGCAATGAAAGAGTTCGCAATAGGAATTCAGCAAGTAGCTGAAACTACATCCACTGTATCAGAATTAGCTACGGATACTAATAACGAAGCGAATAATGGAAATGAATCTATTCAAAAAGCTATAAAACAAATGAATGTTATTAATTCATCTGTTAGTGACTCAGCTATTGTTATTGAAAAACTAGGAGAACAATCTAACAGAATCGGGTCTATTACAGAAGTAATAACAGGAATTGCCGAACAAACCAATCTTCTAGCACTTAATGCAGCAATAGAAGCAGCTAGAGCAGGAGAACATGGAAAAGGTTTTGCTGTAGTTGCTGAAGAGGTAAGGAAACTAGCAGAGCAATCTAGAAACTCAGCAGATCAAATTGCTAGTTTAATTAATCAAATACAAGTAGACACAACACATGCAGTGGACTTAATGAACAAAGGGTCTGTTGAAGCTACAATAGGTATAGAAGTAATTAATGAAACAAGTGAAGGATTCCAAAAAATCAGAAGATCTATTGAAGAGGTTACTGCCCAAATTCAAGAGGTTTCTGCTGTAACAGAGCAAATGTCTGCAAGTATTGAACAGGTTAATTCTTCTATGGGAGAGATGGCAAATATTTCTCAAAGGTCTGTTGATAATACACAAAATGTAGCATCTGCTGCAGAAGAACAAATGGCATCTATGGAAGAAATTACAGCCTCCGCTTCTTCTCTTTCTAAGATGGCTGAAGATTTACAAATCCTTGTTAATAAATTTAAAGTATAATTAGATAAAATTCCAGCTGAATCCCATTGGGGGTTCAGTTTTTTTATGTCTATAAAATTCAGTTATTGTAAAACTCTCTTAACCATTGTATATTTTTCAATATAGAGTAGTTCTAATTACCTAAATAAACTAATCATATTACTGTTACTGTATTACAGGTCTATGAAGGATACCAGAATGCTAAATTTAAGATAAAGGAAGAGAAATATAGTTATGTCACAAGGAAGTTATAAAATAAGTACGAACACGACAAATAAAACAGTCGAATTATATGTTAAAGGGAAAGCAAAAGAAGCGGATTTACTAGAATTTATCAATGAATACAATAAAACCGTAAATAGTATCCAACCGAGCCAATATGACTTAATTGTTGATTGCTTAGAAATGGACCTAGAGAAGCAAGAAATGATTGATAAATTATCTGCTGTCTTTATTATGTATAAAGAAACTGGTTTTAAAAATATTATATTTAAAGTAAAAAAAGCAAACCTTCAGAAGCAACTTAGCGAGGTGGCACGTATGAGTGGATTTGGTGAAGCAAGGTTCCATGGAATATGATTTCAAATAGATAAACAGGGTTAGCAACGCTGCCCCTGTTTATCTATAAATGGGATTTTAACAAGCCATTTTTTCATTTGTATGTTTATTTTATTTCTCTACTATTAATATAAAAAAAGAAGCTTGCTCCATATAGGGCCAAGCTTCTTTTCCTACTATAAATTATTTTAACTCATTTAAAATCTCATCAATTTTTGCATTTTCAGTTGTAATACCGCCAGATGAGAAGTACCAAGTAGTACCTTCAAGGTAGACAATTTTTCCTTCTTTATATGCACGAGTTTTCTTAATGATATCATTTTCAATGTCTTTCTTAAGTGTTTCAATATCGTCATTTCCTCTATCAATAACAAGCAATACTTCTGGATCAACTTTTAAAATCGCTTCATAAGAGAAGTCTGAACCGTGAGATGAAGTTTCAATTCCAGTGGTTGCAGGAGTGAAACCAAAATCATTGTATACATAAGCAAAACGAGAATCTTCGCCGTTGTCAAAACCAGAAACTTTCTTTTCGCTATACATTGTAACTAATGCATTTTCATACTTACCAGCTTTTTCTTTAACAGCATCTACTTTTTCTTGGAAAGCTGATTTCAACTCTTCCCCTTTATCTTCTTTACTGAAGATTTTAGCAGCTAAATCAACTGTTTCTTTTACACCTTCAACATAGTTTTCGTTATCAGATCCAATAAAAATTACATTTGGTGTAATTTCTTTTAGCTCTTCATAGTAACCAGATTGACGACCAGAAATGAAAATTACGTCTGGATCAGCAGCAGCGATTGCTTCTAAATCCAATTCTTTTAAAGAACCTACATCCGCAATATCATCATTAACATATTTTGCTTTTAGGTTTTCTGGCATATTACCTTTACCGCCATTAGCAGCTACACCAACAATCCCTTCAACACCTAATGCATCTAATGTATCTAAGAAACCATAATCTAAAGCAACAATACGTTTAGGTTGTTCTTCTAAAGTAACATCTTCAAACGTAATTTTTGTTCCATTTTCACTGTCTTCTCTCTCAGCTGTTAAAGAAGAAACTTTCATTGGGAATGCAGCTTGTTCCTTAGTAGTTTCTGCTTGTTCTGTTTTTTCTGTAGTATCTTTTTTCGTTGTTGCCTCATCGTCACCACAAGCTGCTAGCATTAATGTAAGAGCAGCAGTTGCTGTCGCTGTTAAAAATTTATATTTTTTCATCGTTTAATTCCTCCGTTTTAATTGATAATGATAATCAGTGTATCTTTTAAAAAAAAGCATAAACAATTTATGCATGATTAATGCCTTTAACCCCTATTTCTACTATAATAAAATAAGTACATTTACTTACCATTAGTAATTGCTAGTAGAAATTTTTACATTCTTACTTCTCTAGTTCCCAATTGATAATGAGAATCAATGGCTCTTTTAAAAAAAATGCATAAATTTCTATGCATACTACATTTTTCTGGTAAATTTAATAGTTAAATCATTGTGAATACATATGTATATAAATAAGTTTTTACAAAATTGTGCACATTTTGCTTACAAACATCAGTATACATATATATAAAAATCTTCGCAAGCAATTTTTCAAAAAAACTTTAATCGTAATGGAAACTATTTTTACATTTTAATCCAAAAGTTTACTAAAAAAAGGATCTAGAAGCACTCCCTTTCCCTATAAAAAATACTATTTAAAAATAATAAAGTGAATTCACTTTCACTCTATACTGGTTTCTCTTTATTAAAATCGATTTTTCCATAAATCTTAAATTTTCATATGAACAAAAAGGTTTATTTTTTGTAAAAAGGATATTATTCTTGGTTTTCCAACCATTTCCATCGTCAAAAATCATATATTGATATATCATTATTCATATTTGAATTCCTTTATTGAGAATAAAAGTAAATATATAGGTTACAGGTAGATGAAACAAAATGATTTTTTTAAGTATTAGCAAATGATTTTGAATCTATTGAAGTAAAATAACAGCAATTAGTAGATGATGCGGACAAAGCTCTCGTAGAAGTACATGCTAGTATAGATAAATTCAAGTAGAAATAACAGTAAAAAAACCGTACAAACCTGTTTAAACTTGTTTGTACGGTGATATATTGATTAAACTAAATTCGCATTAAAGCGCCATTCGGATCAGGTAATTCTCGATCTGTTATCTGATTCATTTTACAAAAATGATGGAAAAACTGTTGTGCTAGCTCTCTATCCTTTGTATCACTTTTTAGTGAAATTATATCGTATAAGATTTGAGCCATCCATAAATTTTCAAAATAACGATGTTTTCCTGTATTCCATGTCATTTTGTGAGAGAATTTTTCATTTACGTAATATTTCCAGAAAGGCATCTGTTTTGATTCCTCTTCTGTAAGTGAAATTCTATACTTTGAATGAGCAGGAATATAACCATCTTCACAAAGCTTACCGATAAATTCCTCATTCACCATATACACACCTAGGATCCTTCTATCTTTTTCTTGCATACCAGCATCGACAGTTGTTAAAAGAATAGCACTATTCTGGTGTAAGCGAATCGGCTTATTTGGTTTCCCTTTGTTATTACCGGTTTTTATAGTACCTGAAAAAACTTTCCATTCTGATAAGGCACTACTAATTTCTTCTGTATCACACCAAAATACCATTTGTGATTCGGGGTGAAGTTTATGATTTTTCATAAGTCGTTGGTGTTCTATACGAAGTACTTGGTTTTTTCGTTGTTGTTGAACTTCCTCTTGCTTCTTCGTTTGTTCCTCTTTTCGTTCTATTTCCTTTTCTTGGATGATTAATTCAAGTGAATGGGCATCATTTGTATCATGAAGTTTTAGGTGCTTGCCAAATACATCGGGGTAAACAAACTTTTTATTCTCCGTAGCGAAATGTATTTCGATGCTAGAATCATTATGTTTTACTATGCTACCAATACCAAAACTCTTGTGTGTAACTTTCTTATTGATTAGATTCATTATTCTAGTCCTCCTTGTAGAATAAACTTTTCATTTACTCTACTAACTGTAAAGCTCACACAACTGTTCGTTTTTTATCTTCGTTTAAAAAAGGATATAAAAAAACGTATCCTTCATTCTATTTGCATAAGATACAGCAGAATTCGAAATACGATTAAAAAACAATTGTAAAAGTATTATAACATTTTTTTAATAAAAACACAAATTAATTATTGACATATTATTTTAACATGAGGTAAAATGAAATTTTATTATTTATAACATACTTAATATACGTAATATTCTTCTCTAAAAATCTTCGAAAACTTCTTCATATTCACTAATAGATAATCACTTTTTATCGGTCATAGTTTAATCTGAATACATGAACTTTCTTAGGTAGAGTACTAGATAAAATCCTAACCTTTTCGCATAGATAATTTTGCCAAAAAGGTTAGGGTCAAAAGATAATGCGATAACTTTCTGTCATTCAAAGAAACGATTAATTTGTATATTTGATGAACAAATTAATCGTTTTATATTGTCTAATTAGTTTATTTTCTGCCTTCTCATCCATTGTGTGGCTATCCACTTTTCTCCATTTACAACTGGAGCTCCTCCGTGCAAAGTTAATTCATTTAACGTTTGATTTTCATAAAAATATTCAAAATATACCGCCATACCCTTTTGTGGATTAACGGAAAAGTTTAGTTTTGGGAAAAAGGTACTTCCTCCCTCTTCTACATCATTTAAATAAATTACTAGTGTTGCAATTCGATTGTTACTCGATGCTAAACTTGAGGAGGTAAAGTAATCGAAATGTTCTTTGTACTCTTGGCCTGGTTGGTAGTTAAGAATATGAAGCCCTTCCCCATGCTCTGTTGGTATCCCCATAATCTCAGATATCCTTCTTTCCACCCTCGCAAGAATATCATGGTTAATGTCAGTTAAAAACGTACCACTACTTGTTCGTATGTCATTGATATCTCGTGTTCCTCCGATTTTGGAACGTTGAAGACGGTCTTTGGCCAACTGAATTAATACATCGCATTCCTCGTCATCCAATACGGAACCTAAAACTACCACAAGCGGTTCTTCTAGCTTAGCAACAATATTTATTTCTCTGTCTTCTGTTTTTATCTTATTTCCAACATGATTAAAAATAGTTGCTTCTTTTAACTGTGCATCTTTATAAACCATTGTCTCACCAACCCCTATTTATCTAAGTACTTATTTCGACAAATAGTCTCCATTTCCTTTCAATTTTCTACTGCGTATAAAATTTTCTTACTAATTTAAAAGCCATTATCTATTTAAACATAAAAAGAATGAATTCTATCCATCTAGAATTCGTTCTTGAGAATAAATTTCTAATATTCTATTCCTGAAATCCCAAAACACCCAGGGCCAGAATGGGTAGAAATTGTCGGGCCGCCTTGTATCCACTCTATATTTTCAAAACCTGATTCCTTTGCCATTTTCTCCATATTTCTTTTTATACTTTCATCCAGTCCGACAGAATAAATTAAATTTAATTGTTTTCTATTAATATCGTATTGATCTAAGTAATCTCTCATAAGTTTTTCTGCAACGTTTTTCATATTCCCACGATATTTTTTAGTAGGTACAAGTTTTCCTTCTTTTAATTCGATACATGGTTTGATTTTTAAAAGTGTCCCACCAATAAAAGCAATATTACTTACTCGTCCTCCAGCTCTTAGAAAGTCCAAACTATCAGGAATAAAAGCAAACCTTGTTTTAGAAGCAATGGATTCAATTTTTTCTATTAGCTCAACATAGTTAATAGAGGGATTTTCCTCAAGGAAAGTGGCCGCATACATAACAATCGTAGCTAATCCACCTGTTACATTTAGCGTGCGGTTTGAATGATCTTTTCTCGTTCACCTGAAGTATATTTGTCACTTCCTGTAACGGTGCTAGATTTCGGAATGGTTTCAAAGCTGTTTTGGAGGTTGTTAATCAGGTTTCGTCGTGGGATAGATAGAATGGTGAATCCATTGGAGGAGTTTTCGTTTGTTTGAATATTTGTCATCTTTTCAATCATTTTTAAAATGGCTGTACTTTTCCCAGTACCCGTATCACTATACAATAGGATTCTTTTCCCTCTATTTTCCTTATCGTATAGGATCTCTTCTAACTTACGAAAAACCTCTTGATTTTCTGTTATTTTCCCTTGAATATCAAAAGAGTAATCTATTCGTAGTTGATATTTCTCCACTGAGGTAAAGATTGAATCAGTACGGATTCCATATTGCTGCAATCTAAAGATCAATGATCCAATTGTCACTCTGTCATATCTTTTTAGTTTTTCAAACTCTTTCACATAACCTTTGTTGCCATCGTCTATTGCTTCTGCTAACTCCATTTTTTCCTCAGAAGTTATCAACCCTTCCTTTTCCATATTATTAAATGCCATAAGGAAGTGTATCCACTCTTTATACTCCGAAATAAAGGGAAATTCTTCTGTTTTTATCGCCTTCAAGAGCTCGTCGAAGTTCACTTTCGTAGTTGTTAACTTTTTATTGAAATGCTCATCCACAATAGCATTAACAACATCACTCTCCTTCATTTTTGAGCTAATGGTTTCCTTCATTTCTCTTTTCTTCTCGATATAAGCATTCAAATAAGGTTTCAAGTCAAATTCTTTTAGGGTTCGGTTTATCTTTACCTTTCTCTTTGATGCAAATATTGTCTTTAGTGGGTGCATACTCTCGTCAAATTGGATGCCAATCTTAGCACTAATGTCATCTCTAACTTGTTTATTAATCATAGCAATCACCTCATAATCCACTTGCAAAGTTGTTACCCTTAAATAACAATGATAACGCTTCTGGGATAACTTCTTACCGCTTGAAAAACTCTCCTGTACATAATGGGAATATTGATTTAACTGAGCAATTACTTTATGGATAGCCCGCTCTGGAAAGTCACCTAGATCATCTATATCAAAACAGAGTAGATCTGTACGGTAATCCTGAATGTTACCTATCATTCTTTTAGAGTTTAGCCAAGCACCTACTGTATGAGGAGTCCCATTTTCTATCATCTGAATGAACTCTTTTTCGGTTAAAGAACTAAAACTAGAGCTA
>DATMFU010000140.1:0-3722 GCA_035556015.1 Niallia sp.
AAACCAATAACCAATCTTTTATTGGAGGTCTTCTAAACAATATTGGGACTAAAAGCCCTACGTTTAGAATAAATAAAATACGCAAGAATTGGTTTTCAAATTTATGTCTTTTCATAAAGCAGCTCCTTTCATTACTAGAATGCTTCATGAAAGGACATAATATTAACTTTTAATCCAATTAACATAATAGTTATTATCAGAAAGACTATAAAAGATACCAATCGAGCAGTGAAATCATTCTACCTACACTATATGTCTCCATTCTCTCTGAGGTAACTTGCCTATTAGGAATAAAATTTTATTTTTTGAGCAAACTACTCAAGACGCTGTGAGGCATCTGCGAAAATCCTTACTGCAATAGAGCAGAAAAAACTACTGATCCCTGTTCAGTAGTTTTTTCTTTTTAAGCTGTATATGATATACATCTTTAGTTAACATAATGAAAATCCTAGCTACCCTTTGTTTTTTAAATTTAGAGCAAATCTATTCTGTAGAACGACTGAAAAAAAGCCTTATGGCTTTAGATTATAATCTTCAATTTATTTTTGATGGAATATTACTCTCGCATGAGATGAAATTAAATTATTTTCCCTCGCTAGTTGACTAACAATTTCTTCAATATTTTCGATGGTCTCAACTTTACTTTCATCGGATTTTTCATCAACTTCCAACTCTATTATGTGGTAATTTATGTCATACTCACCTCTAAAGCTATACCTTTTATACTTATTTTCAATCAATTTTCGATTAACTTTGCTAAAAAAATTAGATTTAATAAGTTGCTTCCGTATTTCATCCCTCTTTTTTTCAAGTTCTAAATCTTCCACATTGGAGGTTTCCTTATCTTTCACATCAATATCTTTTAGATTTCCCTCTTTTGCTTGAACAAATGAATTGTTAAAGGAAAAGACCAAACCAATGATTAAGCATAATGTCACCAACTTCATATTCATAAAGAATAAATTATTTAGCATATGTATCCTCCATTTAAAAAGGTTTAAATAACCCGTGATCTATATAATTTCACCATTAATATAACCCTACACCTACCTTTTTATAAACTGCAATAAGTTGGAGTGAAACCAATTTACAATTCTAGGGGGATAACAATAACTAATCCATTAATTGTATTTAGTACTCTAAAACTAAGCCAGCATAGTCATTAAAAATCCAGCCAGTTTATAATAAACCCATGCAGACTATTTTATAGGTTCATGGGGGAATTTGGGGAGATGATTACGCTGAAAAAGAAACAGGAAATTATATTACTGCACGTACGAGAAGGTTATTCTCAGAGAAAGATTGCCAGCTTAGTAGGCGTTAATCGAGAAACCGTAGGAAAGTATATTCGTGAGTATGAGACGAGGAAGAAAAAATTACTGAGTAAAGATAAAAATGCGGATACTGGTGAACTTATTCAAGAAATTGTAGAGGCCCCAAGGTACAAGAAACGTGATTCCAAGAAAAGAAAGCTATCTAAAGAGATTTTACATCGTATTCAAATGCATCTAGAAGAAAATGTGCAGAAAAAGCAACAGGGGTTAAGGAAACAAATAAAAAAAGCTGTTGATATCCATGAATCCTTAGAATCCGAAGGATTCACCATTAGTTATAGCACAGTTCTTCGCACGATAAGAGCAATGGAAAAAACAAAAAAAGAAGCATTTATCAAAGGAGCTTACGCGCCTGGACAAGTTTGCGAATTTGACTGGGGAGAAGTCAAATTAATGATTAATGGGAGAAAACAGACCTTACAAATGGCTACATTTACGTCGGCTTACAGTAACTTTAGAATGGCTTATTTATTTACAAAACAAAAAACGGAATGTTTTCAAGAAGCTCATTCGTTGTTCTTTAAGGATATTGGTGGTGTATTTCACACTATGGTTTATGACAATATGAAAGTAGCCGTAAAGAGATTTATTGGTACGGACAGAGAACCTACTGAGGGGCTGATAAAGCTTTCGCTTTATTATTCATTTCATTACCGTTTCTGTAATACAGCAAGTGGAAATGAAAAAGGACATGTAGAGCGAAGTGTAGAGATGATTAGAAGAAAGGCATTTGCCTTTCAAGATACCTTTGACACATTAGAAAAAGCAAATCACTATTTACATGAAATTTGTTTAAAACTCAATCACAAAGAGAAGAACTCATCATCTTATTTGACACCAAATGACTTAATAAAAGAAGAAAAGAAGTATTTATTAGTCGCGCCCCCGCCTTTTGATGCAGCACGAGTGATAAATGGACGTGTGACTAAGTATTCAACTGTCATCGTTGATCAAAACTACTACTCTGTACCCGACCATCTAGTTGGAGAGATGATTCGGATCAAAATTTACAGCGATCATATTCAATGTTTTTATCAGGAAAAGAGAATCGCTTTACATCCACGAAAAACTGGAAATCACGAATGGAGCTTACATCTTGAACATTATTTGTATACCCTACAAAAAAAGCCTGGTGCATTAGCTGATAGCACAGCATTACAACAGGCAAATCCAAAATTAAAGAAAATATATTACTCTTACTATACCACTCACCCTAAAGATTTTATAGAGTTAATCCACTTTATTAAGTCTGGAATTACTATCGAACAGATAGAAAAAAGTATTCAAGAACTCTCTACTCTTCATCCTAGCCACATCACCACAGATAAGATCAAATTAATCTGCGCGAAACAAAGAGAAGGACTACATTTACCTACAGACTATTCATCTCAGAAAACCATCGATATCGAACACTATTCTAAACAACATCTTCAGACCTATGATCAACTGTTCCAAACGAAATTTATTCAATAAGGGGTGCAGGTAAATGGAACTTTCGAAGCAAGCATTGGTAGAGGAAATTAATACATTAAGCAAAGAGCTCAAATTACCTAAAATCCGTCAGGATTTTGAAGAAGTGATTAAAGAATCAGTTGAAACAGATGCCAGTTATGAAGAATTCTTACGACAGTTACTTCAAAAAGAACTGGATTCTAGACAGGAATCTGCCAAATATAATCGAATCCGTCGTGCAGACTTTCCCTATAAGAAATATCTAGAAGATCTATCAACTGAGGATTTATCAAAAGATGCCCAGCAAAAATTTAAGCTTTTAAAGAGCTTAGATTTTATCAGAGAAGGCCGAAATGTCATTTTAGCTGGCAATGCGGGTACAGGAAAGACTCACATGGCAATTGGCTTAGGGATAAAAGCTTGTATGGAAGGTTATAAGGTATGGTTTACAACGGTTCCTTTATTAGTCAACCAAATAAAGGAATGCAGGTCAGAGAGAACTCTACGAGTTTTTCAGAATCGATTTGAAAAATATGATTTAGTCATCGCAGATGAAATGGGCTATATTTCATTTGATAAAGAAGGTGCAGAGTTATTGTTTACTCATTTATCATTACGAGCGAATCAGAAATCAACCATTATTACAACGAACTTATCCTTTGAAAGATGGGGAGAAATCTTTCAAGACCCTGTCATGACAGCAGCTATGATTGATCGTTTAACCCATCAAGCCTATATTGTGAATATGATTGGTGACTCCTACCGTATGAAAGAAACGGAGAAATGGTTGAAGAAACAAGAGTTAATCGAACAGAGCTAGAAGGAAAAGAAGAATAAAAAAAGCATTAAAAAACCGGCCAATTATATAAATGAAGGCAGAAAATTGGCTGGGTTTTCAATGACGAAATGGCTGGATTTTGAGTTGACAAATACAAT
>DATMFU010000141.1:0-14879 GCA_035556015.1 Niallia sp.
ATTTAATAGAACGAAATTTAGTAGAAGAAGAGCATATCAAGTGGATGTGGGAATTATCTCAAAAACATAAAGTTAGAACTTGGGCAACAAGTTGTGAGAAAAACTGGATAGATGAGATGCCAGACGATTTCAGTAAATCTGAATGGCTTAAATTTGGATTTCATATAGAAGATGATGTGGTGAGAGAAGCAGTCCTAAATGAATTAAAAAAAAGAAACTGCTTTGAAATTACAAATTCTTCTCCTGTAAACATTGAAGTCAATGCACTCGGGATAAATAAAGCGAAAGGACTACAGAGAGTTTGTGAACTTCTACATATAAAAATGGATAATGTAATGGCAGTAGGTGACAGTCTAAATGACATTAGTATGATTAAAGAAGCAGGAATTGGTGTAGCGATGGGGAATGCTCAACAGCTAGTGAAGGAAACAGCTGATCATATTACGTTAACGAATCAAGAAAATGGTGTTGCTTTTGCTATTAGAAAATGGGCACTTAAGAAAGAACCGGTGCAAATACAAAATAATTAGTTTTAAAAAAAAATTTGAAGTTATGATTAAAATTTATTGAAAGTAAAGAAAAAACTGCTTATAATGAGTAAAAAAGAACAGTGAACGTAGCGAAGGACCAGTATGTGGGGCGCATTTATAAAAGAGAGTGAAGTTTATAAGCTGAAAGACTTCATAATAAATGTCCACAGAACCTACCCTTCAAGTCCTAAATAATAGGCGTATATCTGACGTTACCAGACAAAGTGGGATTTATTACTTTAAAAAAGTAATAAATCCAATAAAGGTGGTACCGCGGAATAGCCCAATTTCGTCCTTTTATAGGATGAAGTTGGGCTATTTTTATTTATTGATAAGAACGTGTCTTGGAGGATTATGATGGAGAAAAAAAGAGTTGTTGTTAAGATTGGTAGTAGTTCTTTAACTAATGCTAAGGGTGAAATAGATCAGGAAAAGTTAACAGATCATATTTCTAGCATTTCCAAGTTAAAAAAAGCTGGTAATGAAGTGATATTAGTTTCATCGGGAGCTGTAGCAGCTGGCTTTTCTAAGTTGGGTTATCCTGCTAGACCTGTCACTTTAAAAGGAAAACAAGCAGCAGCAGCAGTTGGTCAAAGTATCCTTATCCAAAACTATAATGAACAACTAGCAAATCACGGAATCGTACCAGCTCAAATTTTATTAACGAGAAATGACTTTTCGAAAAGAGATCGATATAGAAATGCCTATTCAACCATTATGGAATTATTGGAAAGAGGCATTTTGCCGATTATTAATGAAAATGATACTGTCTCTGTTGAGGAATTAACATTTGGAGACAATGATATGCTTTCTGCCCTAGTTAGTGGGTTAGTTCATGCGGATCAACTTATTATATTAACAGATATTAACGGTTTATATGATAGTAATCCAAAGAACAACCCAGAAGCAAAACGATATCAATATTTACCAGAAATTACGGAGGGACTTAAAGAAGCTGCTCAAGGTACAGGCTCCAAGGTAGGTACTGGAGGCATGAAATCAAAGCTAATTGCAGCAGAAACAGCTCTTTCATTAGGGGTAAAAGTCTTTATTGGCAATGGTAATGGAGAGAGAAAGCTTTTAGATATATTAGAAGGAAAAGGGGATGGAACGTATATTGGCTCGGAAGACTTAACTTCTATTAATACGAATCGCCAATGGATCTCCCTACATTCAACGGTGCAAGGTAAAATATTTATTGACCATGGTGCTGAAATTGCCATTATGAAAAAAGGCAGAAGTTTGTTACCTGCTGGTATAGAAAGAGTGGAAGGTGACTTTCCAAAAGGAAGTGTAGTGGAAGTATATGGAGAAAAAAAGATGCTAGGTAAAGGAGAAGTACTTTATTCTTCACAGGAACTTTCACATATAATTGAAATTAGAAAAGAGCAAAAGGCTGGAATTCCCCAATCAACTATGGAAGTCATTCATCGAAATAAATGGGTAGAAATATAAATTAGGGAGTGGAAAATATGGGAGAAGTACAAGCAAAAGGGAAGTTAGCAAAACAGGCAAGCTATCAATTACTTAAGTGTTCAACGAAAGAAAAAAACGAAGCATTATTATTAATTAGTGAGCAATTAGTTGAAGACAAAGACTACATTATTTTGGAAAATGAAAAAGATCTAGAGAATGGAAGAAAGGCAGGTTTATCTGCTTCTTTACTAGATAGACTTATGCTAGATGAAAAACGTATTAATGATATGAGTTTAGCACTTAAGCAACTTGTTAATCTAGATGATCCTGTTGGTTTACTAGTAGAAGAGCATACGAAAGAAAACGGATTGAAGATATTGAAAAAAACTGTTCCTATTGGTGTTATGGGAATGATATATGAAGCTAGACCTAATGTTACTATAGATGCTGCTAGCCTTTCATTAAAAACTGGAAATAGTATTATTTTAAGAGGAAGTTCCTCTGCAAGTGCTTCTAATAAAGCATTAGTTAATGTTATTCATACGGCACTACGGAAATCTACTTTACCAGTGGATGCAGTACAATTAATAGAAGATACAAGTCGTGAAACTGCGAAAGAACTTTTTCACTTAAAGGAATATTTAGATGTATTAATCCCACGTGGAGGAAAAGGACTAATTGATACAGTAGTAAAGGAAGCTTCTGTACCAGTTATTGAAACAGGTGCTGGAAATTGTCATATTTATATTGATAAAACAGCAGATAAAGAAATGGTGTTATCTATTAGTCTAAATGGTAAGATACAAAGACCTTCTGTTTGTAATGCTATTGAAACTATTTTAGTTCACAAAGATTGGTTTGACGTAAATGGAGAAAATTTACTGCAAGCCTTGCACGAAAAGGATGTAGAAATATACGGGGATGAACTTGTGCAAGCAACTGCTCCATATGCAAAAGAAGCAACGGAAGAAGATTGGTATACAGAATATTCTGCTCTGAAAATCAGTATTAAAGTAGTGGGAAGTGTAGATGAAGCTATACAACACATAAATAAGTATGGAACAAAGCATTCTGAAGCTATTATTACAGAATCAATAGAGAATGCAGAACATTTCTTAGCAACTGTTGATGCAGCTTGTGTGTATCATAATGCTAGTACTCGCTTTACAGACGGATTTGAATTTGGCTATGGAGCAGAAATAGGAATAAGTACGCAAAAGTTACATGCTAGAGGTCCAATGGGCTTAAATGCATTAACATCTGTAAAATACTTCATATATGGAGAAGGTCAAATACGAAATTAACATCTTGGTCCGATAAATTAGATTGAAAAATTTAAAATAACTTATAAAATTTATCATTAAAGGATTCTTTCTAGAACAACTGCATCGTTGTTCTATTTTTTTATTTACTACAGTTAGTAAAAAAGAAAGAAACAAGATGTTAGTAAAGGTTTTCTTTCTTTTCTCTTGATTGATATATTACTATACAAATGAGATAATGAAAAACATGAAAAAAAGAAAGTAAAAGGTGAAAAAATGAACATAGTAACTGTCCAAGTTGAACCCAAATTTGAAAAAAACTTAATGAATGGTAATCCATTAATTTATAAAGATGCATTGAATGCTAAATCCCTCCAGGAAGGTCAAATTATTGATGTAGTATCTTGTAAAAATAAGTTTATTGGTAGAGGCTATTATGCTATTCAAAATAAAGGCATAGGCTGGATATTAACGAAGAATAAACAAGAAGAAATTGATCGTTCTTTTTTTTATGCCCAATTAAAAAATGCCATTAAAAAAAGAGATTCCTTATTTCAAGATACACAAACAACAGCATTTCGAATCTTTAATGGAGAAGGAGATGGCATTGGCGGTTTTACTGTTGATTTGTATAATGAATTTTTACTTATTCAGTGGTATAGTATCGGTATTTACGAATATAAAAACTGGATTATCGATGCCCTACAAAAGTTAGTGAATCCAAAAGGCATTTATGAGAAGAAACGATTTGATCAAAAAGGAACATATGTAGAAGATGATGATTTTGTTGCTGGTGAAAGAGGAGAGTTTCCGATAACTATTCTAGAAAACGGCATTAAGTATTCGGTAGATCTAAATGACGGAGCAATGACAGGTATATTTCTGGACCAAAGAGAAGTACGTAAAACGATTCGTGATAAATATGCAAAGGATAAACATGTATTAAATACTTTTTCTTATACAGGTGCTTTCTCTGTAGCTGCTGCAATGGGATATAGTTTAACAACTACAAGTGTGGATCTAGCAAATCGTAGTTTAAATAAAACGAAAGATAATTTTCTCCTTAATCAAATTGATTTGAATAACCAAAAAATTATTGTAGAAGATGTCTTTCATTATTTTAAATATGCGGTAAAGAAGAAACTTTCTTTTGATATGGTCGTATTAGACCCTCCTAGCTTTGCAAGATCAAAAAAACATACTTTCAGTGCTTCGAAAGATTATACCAATCTTCTTAAAGAAGCAATTAGTATTACGAAAAGAAATGGTGTAATTGTAGCGTCAACGAACTGTTCTGCTTTTGATATGAAAAAGTTCAAACAATTTATCGCGCAAGCTTTTGAACAAAAGAAAGAGAGATATGAAATAGTGGAACAATTTGGCTTACCAAAGGATTTTGTAAATATTAAAGACTTGAAGGAAAGTAATTATTTAAAAGTTGTTTTTATAAGAAAATTAAAATGATATGTAAGAATAATGTTTTGTTTTTGTTTGTAAAATTGATTATTTACTAAATAGTTGAATGAAGGTAATGTATAAGGTAATAGCAATCAATGAATAACAAATAGAGGGGACAAGTATTGATATGATTAAAGCTATTATCTTTGATTTGGATGATACATTACTATGGGATAAAAAAAGTGTAAAAGAGGCGTTTGTAAAAACGTGTAAACTAGCAGAAGAGAAATATAATATTCCTGTTAGTGTGGTGGAAGAAGCAGTAAGAAACGAAGCAAGAAAATTATATGAAGGTTATGAAACGTATGCTTTTACCCAAATGATTGGAATTAATCCTTTTGAAGGGTTATGGGGAGAATTCACAGATGAAACACATGACTCATTCCGTAAAATGAAAGAAATTGTACCTATGTACCGTAAGGATGCTTGGACTAATGGATTACGTGCACTTGGTATTGAAGATGCTGAGCTTGGAGAAGAAATGGCAGAGGCTTTTCCTGAAAATCGAAAAGCTTCACCGTTTGTTTATGAAGAAACTTTTGCTGTTTTAGATAAATTAAAGAATAAATACCAATTACTTTTGTTGACTAATGGATCGCCCCAATTACAAAACACGAAATTGACGATTACTCCAGAAATATCACCTTATTTTGATCATATTGTTATTTCAGGTGATTTTGGAAAAGGAAAGCCTGAACCAGCAATTTTTGAATACGCACTAGAGAAGCTAAAAGTAAGTCCGTCAGAATGTCTAATGGTTGGTGATAATTTAATGACAGACATTCTTGGAGCAAATAAAACTGGTATTCAATCTGTGTGGATTAATAGAGAAAATAAACCCAAAAATGAAGTAATACCTACATATGAAATTAAGAATCTCCAAGAATTACTGGATTTAATTATAAAATAAATAATTAAAATGACCTGACTACATTCTATAAGTGTAATCAGGTCATTTTTTTAATTATGTGCTTCTTCATATGGAAGGATGTGTCTGTAAGGGACTGGTGATGCTAATATAACAGATGTGTTAACCGCTCCATAAGGTAGAAGGCGATCAACTAAATTCCTCATCCCATCTATTCCTGAGACTGCTGCTTTTATTATATAGCTTACTGGTCCTGTCACTCGATGGCATTCGATGACGTCCACTTCAGTGTTTATAAATTCTTCAAAAAGAGATGAATCTTCTTTTAATTCGCTTATTTGTATAAGTAAAAGTGTTTCTCTGCCAAGCTTAGCAGGAGATATTCTTGCACTAAACTCTAAAATAATCCCCTTTTCCTGTAGTCTCAATAATCTTTCTGAAACACTAGGTCTACTTAATACTAACTTTTTAGATAAATCACTTACTGTCATTCTTGCGTCTTCTTGTAAAAGTTCAAGAAGTTTTATATCAATACTGTCCATTTAAACCCTTTACTCCTTTTTCAATTTGAATATTTATTCCATTTTTCTCATTCGAAATTGAAGGTTGATGAAAAGAAAATATTCAAATTGTTGTAAAATCACATAAATTCATTCTAACATTGTAATTGCATTATTTCCACAGAAAATGAATATGAATCAGTAATAATCCCCTTACTGATAATTTCATATAATATAGTTTTAAGAAAAAGTGCTAAATATGGAAAAGCTAACGAAGAGATCTCATACTTATTGAGTTGCAACACAAATTTAGAGATGCTATAAACAAAGGCAGAGAATCTATGTAAAGGACGAGCTTATTGCTTGATTATGGAAGATACCTATTTAAGAAATAAGCTCACTAGAGTGAATAAAGGAATTATTGTCATTAATTGTAAAAATATAATAAGAACAAAATGTTGACAGTGATAATCATTTTCAATTAAAATAAATATAAATAATAAATAGGAAGGTGTATGATGGATGAAAAATGATTTTATAGTACTAACTCCATTTCAATATATGATCGAATGTACCTGTCCTAGACCTGAGCATACATTCATTCTTGATTTACATAAAGGCGACATTATAACAATTACAGAAGAAAGAAAATATGTTGATTCACTTGGCTGGATGCTGTTAGTGATGATTAATGATACTAGTTTCTATATGTTTACAGATGAAATAGAAGAATTTATCGAACAGAAAAAAATTAGCTCTTTATTAGATATAGAATGGAGAATGATTTATTTAGAATATAAAGTAAATGAATCATTAGATAAATTAAATAAAGAAGAGTTTAACCAATTTGCACTTGAGCTAAACGAATTAAAACAAATTCAGGAAAATGTGGTTCTTGTGAGATAATACGTTATTTTGATTTTTTATAGAGTCAGCTCGATTATTTGCAAACTACTTCTGTGAGTATTACAATAGTTTGGAGAAACTATTGTTCACCATAGGAGGAATACAATTGAAAGTAAAAGTAAATAGACATGCAGCTAAAGTAATGAATCAGATGTTAGATAAAGCTAATGATGGAGAAATGTTGCGTGTTTACATAACAGAACACCATGGTAATCATGCTCATTATGATTTGAAATTGGATAAGCAAACTGAAAATGATGAAATCGTTCAGTCAGATAAAGATATTCCTGTTCTTTTAGATAAAAGGGATGCTGAATTTTTGGATGGTGTCTGGGTTCAGTATTTCCATCTTCCACAACCTGGTTTTGTTATATATAATCCATCAAAAGAACATCATCATCATTAAAAAAGAAGTGATTTTATCACTTCTTTTTTTTTTACAAATTATAATTGTTTCAATTTGTAATGTATTGTTTCATTCTTCATACACTATGTTTAGAAAAATATAATATTACCATCATATATAAGTTTTTATACACTTATAGGTTTACAAAATATCAAAATTAAGGTATAAATTGAGGTGTAACATATTTTTGTTGATTATGTAAATAATTAATAGCTAGGAAAAAATATGTAGTGGGAAATAGACTAAATACCCTATTTTTACATAAACTTATATAAAAATTAGATAGAAAGTTATTAATCTATCGTATCTATCTATTAATTTATGATTTTTATTAATGAATTTTTTGAAAAATAGTGATACGATTAAATCATATTCAATTTTCACACAATTCTTAGATTAAGGGATGGTAATCTAATGACAACGAGATTAATAGTAAATGAGAGCAGTTTACCACTACGAAAAGACGTGAAACACTTAGGAAATATTCTTGGAGAAGTTCTAGTCCATCATGGTGGGCCAGAATTATTAGAAAAAGTGGAAGTCATTCGTAAGTTGGCTAAGGAACTGCGAGAAACAAATAATGAAGTTACATATAATCAATTGAAACACGAAATGGATAAACTTGAAAAACCTATGCGTAGACAAGTAATTCGTGCATTTTCTAAATATTTCCATTTAGTTAACGTTGCAGAATTAAATCATCGTATACGTAGAAGAAGAGAATATCAATTAAAAGAAGGTATTAGTGTTCAACCTTCTTCCATTGAAAGTGCTATTTTAGCTATTAAAGAAAAGAATTTGTCAGAAGAAACAATTCAAGAAGTTCTAAATAAACTTTCTTTAGAACTAATTATTACTGCGCATCCTACTGAATCTACTAAACGTTCTTTGTTGGAGATTCAAAAAAGAATTGCCAATATTCTAAAACAATTGGACAATCCAATGTTAACTAAGAAAGAAAGAAAACAATTGGATGAACAATTATACGAAGAAATCACTATTATGTGGCAAACGGATGAACTAAGACAATCACGTCCAACTGTTATGGATGAAGTAAGAAATGGCTTGTACTATTTTGATCAAACATTATTCGATGTTTTACCTGACATTCATCAAGAAGTACAGGATGCACTTTGTGAAAATTATCCTGATTTTGATTGGAAAGTTCCAAACTTTTTATCATTCGGTTCATGGATAGGCGGAGATAGAGATGGAAATCCAAATGTTACTCCTGAAGTAACATGGCAAACTCTTCATAGTCAGAATGAATTGGTAATAAATAAGTATATTCATTCCGTTGAAGAATTGCGGAAAAAATTTAGCCATTCAACAAATAGAGTGAAAGTAAGTGCTAAATTAGTCCAAACTATTGCTGAAGAAGAACAATTGTATTTAAATCCAGAGCAAAGATGGCATAGTGATAAAGAAATTTATCGACGCAAATTTTCTATTATTATTGAGCGATTAAGACATTATGGAAAGTCAGAAAAAGGGTATAAAAAGGCTAGTGAGCTACTTGATGATTTAAAATTGATTCAAAAGAGTTTTGCATTGCATCAACCTAAGGATCATCAACAAAAAGAGTTACAAAAATTGATCCGACAAGTTCAATTATTTGGATTTCATTTAGCAACTCTAGATATAAGAAATCATAGTGGAGAACATGAATCTGCTATTGATGAGATTTTGCGTAAAGTAGGCATTACGAATAATTATAAAGAATTGTCTGAATCAGAAAAATTACAAATCTTAGAGGGTATCTTAAATGATCCACGTCCAATTTTATTATTGAATGAAGATTATTCAAAAGAAACACAAGAGATGATTAAGACTTTCAATACAATTAGAGAATCACATAAAAAATTTGGTAGACGTTCAATCAATGTTTACTTAATTAGTATGACAAGATCTGCGAGCGATATTTTAGAAGTTTTAGTATTGGCGAAAGAAGCAGGAATTTATCGATTACACGCAGATGGAACAGTGGAAAGTCATTTAAATGTTGCGCCACTTTTAGAAACAATTGATGATTTAATAGCGGGTCCAGAAATAATGGAAACTTTATTCCGTTTACCAGTATATCGAAATCATCTAAAACAATTGAATGATCAACAAGAAATTATGTTGGGCTATTCAGATGGTAGTAAAGATGGTGGAACATTAACGGCTAACTGGAAATTATTTAATGCACAAAGAGAAATACATGAAATGGCAAGTAAATATAGCATTCGCTTAAAGTTTTTCCATGGACGTGGTGGCTCATTAGGCCGTGGCGGTGGCCCGTTAAATAAGAGTATTTTATCACAACCAGTGGAGACTCTAGGTGACGGTGTAAAAATTACAGAACAAGGGGAAGTTTTATCTTCAAGATATTTACTAGAAGATATTGCATTTAGAAGTTTAGAACAAGCAACTTCTACTCTGTTAAAAGCTTTTGCTCATATTTCTAGCGACTTAGGACAACATCAAGAAGAAAGAGTTCTTTGGGAAAAATGCATGGAAGAAATTTCTGCTGTTTCTTTAAACAAATATCAATCATTAGTATTTAATGATCCAGATTTTATGACATACTTTAAAGAAGCTACGCCACTTAATGAAATTGGAAATCTAAAAATTGGATCTCGTCCAATGAGCAGAAAAAATAAAACGACATTTGAAGATTTACGTGCAATTCCTTGGGTTTTTGCATGGACACAAAGTCGTCAGCTTTTACCTGCATGGTATGCATCGGGCACTGGTTTAACTGAATTTGCTCGAAAAGAAGCAGGAAACTTAGAAATATTGAAACAAATGTACCAAAAATGGCCATTCTTTAGATCTACTATTGATAATTTACAAATGGCATTAATGAAGGCTGACTTAACTACTGCTCGAGAATATTCATTACTCGTAGAAGATGAAGCAATTGGTACTCGAATTTACAACAACATAAAAGAAGAATTTGATAAAACAAAAGCAATATTACTTGAAATAACAGGGATTTCTGAGTTGTTGGATCACACGCCAAACATTCAAGAATCTGTTTATAGAAGAAATCCATATGTTGATCCATTGAATTTCTTCCAAGTAGAACTAATTAAACAACTTCGTGAACAAGAGACATTAGATCCTGAATTACTAAATCAAGTATTATTAACTATTAACGGTATCGCTGCTGGTCTTCGTAACACTGGCTGATACATAAAAGAGGCGAATTATGATATTCGCCTCTTTTACTTTTTATTGAATTGTTTGTAAGAATTCTTCTACTTGTTCTGGAGTTTTAGCATTTGCGCTATGAAGATGACCAATTTTTTCGCCGTTCTTAAAAATAAGTAAGCTAGGAATACCCATTACATCGTATTTTTCAGCTAACATAGGTAGTTCATCTTTATTTAGGCTATACCAAACTTTATCAGAATGTGCTGTTATAATTTCATCCATAAACATATCCATTCTTGTACAATCTGGACACCATGTTGTAAAAAACTTAACTATATTTGTTTTTTCATCAACAATAATTTTTTCAAATTCTTCAACTGTTTTGATTTCTTTCATTTCTCCATACACCCCATAATCATTTTTTCTATAGATTGTCTTTCTTATTATACACGTTATCCATACTATTTACCTATAAGTTGCTTTAAATTTGTCTTACTTACTTGTCATTAGTTATTTGTTGTACTATCATATAAAATGTTGCAAAAAAGTCTCAAAGAACCTTTCTATTTTTTTCGTTATAATATTTAAGGAATAGTCATATGATAAAAAGTGTTCATTTTGCAGTTTCAAGTAAGAGGAGGATACAGATGAGCTCAACTAAAATTAATATTTCCCCAGTAGAAGATACGTACATAAAACTTATATTATCATTAGAAGATATGGATCGAGAAAAGTTAGTGGATTTAGGGGATTCCTATTTACTGAAACTAAATAAGAAAAATAAAAGTGGAAACGAATTATATTTTTCCATTTTATTTAATAAAAAACTTATGAATAAAGTGGCAAGAACAACAAATCCAATCGTTAATATTACAAGGAATAAAAATTTGATTTCCCTTGAAGTTATTATTATGTTAGAACTTAGTGAAGCAACACAGAAGGAAAACTATTATTGGATTGAAAAAGAATTTGCTACAAGTCCATCATTTGAAATTTCTTATAAAATGAATGAAGAATATTATCACAAGAAAATAACACAACAGATGACACCAAAGGAAAATGAAAGCCAGGAAGAAATAAATTAAAGAAAAAGAAAGGTGTATTTCCCTCATTGGAAACACCTTTCTTTTTTATTTGCTTATTCTGTAATTAAACCCAACCATTTAAGCCCATTGTAAATTCCTGATTCTGTTACAGAGGTAGTTTTGTGTTTTGCATAACTAAAAAGCATTTCATGAGCGTTCCCCATTGCAAAGCCTTCACCAACTACTTGTAACATTTCTTTATCATTTAATCCATCACCAAAAGCAATTGCTTGTTCTTTATTAATACCTAATTTACTCATAACGGTAGATACTGCAAATCCTTTATTAACTTTATCACTTATTACATCATAGGAATTTCGATAACCATCAATGTTTACTTGTGATAAGTGAACTTCAGAAAAGGCATTATATAAATGAATATCTTCCTCTTTTAAATTGGTGATTGTAATTCCTAATATATTTTCCTTTTCATCTAATGTAAATTTACGATTTTTCTTTAAGTGAAATTTTTTACAGAATTGCTTTGTAATTTCACTTTCGGGATGTGATAGAAGGTTATGTGTGTTTGTATATAAAATTAATTCGTTATTGTTTTCATTTGCAATATTTAGATAACTTGTCACCAATTTGGAGCTCATTGGTTCTTTAAAGATATCTACTCCATTATGTATAGCATAAGTACCATTATAACCAATAAAAGATTTAATACCTAAAACTTCGCCAATATCCATTATTTCATGTAAAGGTCGGCCAGTTGCTAAGAAAACCTCGACCCCGTTTTCTTTCATTATTTGAATTGCCTTTTTAGTTGAATCCTGGATAGTATCTTCTGGTGTTAAAATCGTACCATCAATATCAAGAAAAAGTATACTGTAGTTATTCGACATTTTACCCTCCATTTAAAACAATAGTGAAATACATTAACACTCTCATACTATCATAATTTCATAAACATGAAAAAAGGTTATACATAAAAAAGAGAAATACATAGTAATCATAAGAATTTACTATGGAAGGTTTTTCCCTTTCATTGTACAACCCATTAATTTTTGCTATTACCAAATTTTCCACCAAAACTTCTTCTTTTCACTAGCTACAGCTGCATCACGGAAAGAATGTACTAACTCTTTAAAACTTTCTTCTCTTTGTCTTATTTCTTTATTCATTTGTTCTCTTTCTAATCTCAATGTGTCCATTAAGAATTGATCATTGTCATTTAGCTGTTCCACAGATTTATTTAATTCCTCATTTGATTTAGATAATTGTTCAATCATTGATTTTATTTCATTTGAAGTAGAATTTACAGATGTCCATTGTTTAGAGTATCCTTTTCTTTCTGCTTTGGTGATTTGTGAGAGTTTTTGTATTTTACCTCGAATATCTTGATATTCTTCTGTAGTTTTAGTTTGGCTTTTTTGTAAATCATTAGCAAATGACTCTAAGTTTTCAGTTGTTTTTTCATGCGACTTTTCCAATGAATGATTTATATGATAAAGGGTTTCTTCACTTCCATTTTTAATTTCCTTTACTATCGTTTGTAAGACTTCTTTTTGAATACCATTTCTAATTTCTCCTTTTACTTCCTCAAGTAAGTTTTGCTTATAATTCTCTAATGAAGCGAGGAACATACCAATGTTTTGCTCAATCTTGTATGGATCGTTATTATTATTTGTTACTTCTATATTTTTCTTTTCGATTACTTCTAAACTATTTGGTGTTTCCTTTGAAGCATAAGGCAAATTGCATTCCTCCTTTGGAGGATTTATAAGAATAGTAAGTGATTTTTTTACTTCGTCTATGTTTTTCTTTTCTTTATATAGACTTTTCACTTCACTCAATAAACTTATTTCTTTTTCTGTATAAAAACGAGTTCCGTTTTTAGTTCGTGGAATCATTAAGATTCCCCTAAACGCTTTTTCCCATTGCTTTATTTGTGAAGGACTTGTAGTTAGTATTTTAGATGCCTCTCTTATTGTATATGATTTCATTATGCTATCTCTCCTTAAGGTTAATATGTAGTTATAAAAATGTTTATAGATAGAAGTTATAGAAAAAGCATTGATAATCCTGCCATAAGACAAAAGCTATCAAAAGTTCTAAATAGTTGACAATATTCTCAGTAATTTAGATTATCTTGCGACTTGTAATTGTGCTTTGTTACATAAAAAGTGGCTTTTTAAGAAAGGTTATAAATAGGTAAAATAGAGGGGATGTTCATGTGAAAATAAGAATGCTTGTAACTCTAACTATATTCTTTTCTTTCGTTTTCATCATCATACCTATTCCATTACTTGTGGTAAAAGCGAATGAAGTGGACCATAGCTCATCTCGTGTAAAATTAAGGATTTTAGAAACAACAGATATTCATTCTTATTTACTCGATTACGATTATCAAAAAAAGAAACCAACTATAGACTATGGCTATAATCGTGTAGCTTCTTTAATAAACCAAGGAAGAAAAAATCAAAAAAATACAATGTTGTTTGATGTTGGAGATATTCTAAAAGGTAGCCCACTAGCAGAATATGTACATCATGCAGATATTTCTCTTTATTCTGATATACATCCAGCATATAAAGCGATGAATTTAATGGGATATACAGGGGCAACAGTAGGCAATCATGAATTTAATTTTGGATTAAATTATTTATCAAAAAGTCTAACAGGAGCCAATTTTCCATATACAAATGCAAATATTTATATTGATGATAAAAATCATTATGAAGGAGACGATATACCTTATTTTCAACCATACTTAATGGTAAATAAACAGGTAGTTAATGAAGAAGGAGAAAAAGAAATAATAAAAGTGGGGGTGCTTGGATTAATTACGCCCATTACCCAAGAATGGGACAGAAATTATTTTCATAATAGACTAGTCATTAAAAATATGAAAGTCACAGCCGAAAAAATAGTACCTCAAATGAAAAAACAGGGAGCTGATATTATAATTGCCCTTGTTCATGCAGGCTTAGAAACAGATAAAGACTATAAATACAAGGAAGGAAATAATGTTAAAGACATCAGCAAAGTAAAAGGGATAGATATCATCCTTTTTGGTCATACACATTCATTGTTTCCTATGAAAGGGGGAAAAGGAACAAAAGAAGTAAGTCATAAAAAGGGGTTGATAAATGGTAAACCGGCTGTTCAAGCTGGTTTTTGGGGAAATCATTTAGGAATTATTGATTTAGTATTAGAAAAGAAGAACAATCGTTGGAAGATAGCTAAAAGTAAATCAGAAGCAAAACCAATTATTCGAATAATTAATAAGAAGAAAATACCAATTGTCACTCCTTATCGTCCTATTGATTATTTATTAGAGGAATACCAAAAAGAAACAATA
>DATMFU010000142.1:0-8311 GCA_035556015.1 Niallia sp.
ATAGATGAGAAATATTTGTTTTTCTTTGATGGAGCACATGTATTAGCTTTATAAATGGAAAGGGACAGTATACTCTCATATAGAGTACTGTCCCTTTTACTAATAAAGAAGGAGAATTCTATTAATGAGTAAAACTTATAAAGCAATAGGCACTTGTGAATTATGCCTTCGTGAAGAGATAGAAACAACTGTTCATCATTTAATACCGAGAGAAATGGGAGGGGCAATGCTAGAAACTGCAAATTTATGTTACGCTTGCCATAAACAAATCCATGCTCTTTATACAAATGAAGAGTTAGCAGCAAGACTTTATAAAATATCCTTATTACAAGATGATCCCCAGATTATGAAATACTTAAAATGGGTAAAAAAGCAGCCTTCAACTAAATTATCAAAAGTAAGAAAATCGAAAAGTGTGAAGCGTAAAAGGTAACGGATAGTCTAAAAAATGAAAACAAACCTCACAATAGCCTTTTTTTAGAAATATTAGCGAAATTAGTTTGTTTATGAAAGATGAGAATGCTTTAAGAACATTTAGATCCGTTAAGTTTACGGAATGCTAGTTGTTTCCTGTAGTTGGTTGATCTACGATGCTGCCATCTGTATAATTACTAGCATTCAGTGGGTTGTTGGTGATAACAAATGCTCCTTGATTTCCTGTTCCAGATCCTATAGTTGCTTTTGAATTTTCCTTTGGCGAAATGAATAAGGAATCTCCAAATTGGACAATTCCATCTCCAGTATTCACTATTTGTACCGGTCCGATTATAGTAGGCACGTATATTCTCCCCTCTTTAATTATTGGCTACGACCGGTTGATCAAGAAGGCTAGTATCGATATAATTACTGGCATTTATTCCATTATTGGTAATAATAAAGGCACCAGTATTGGATGTTCCAGATCCTAACGTAGCTTTTGAATTTCCCTTTGGAGAAATGAATAATGAATCACCGAATTGGACAATTCCCTCTCCAACGTTTACAATTTGCACCGGTCCTACGATTGCAGGCATTTTTAAACCTCCTCACTAGAGTAACTCCATTAACATGGAACGTTTTTATCTAGGGCTATAATAAGAAATATTCACTATTCGTCGTTTTTTGTAGAAGAAGGTTCTTGGTTATTACTAACATTATCGGATATTTCTGATTCAGTAATATCTGTCCCTGTAACAGATACTGGGCTTTCAGATGTTACAATATCTAATTGACTTGGTGCATTTAATTGAATTAAATTTTCTCCAACTGGTGTATTTACCGTTTGTTCTATTTGACGAATATGTTTGATTCTTGCTTCTGAATACAAGTGGCGACAATTACCAATTTGTAATAAAGAAGCGGAGGAAACTCCTGTAATATTTATATGTTGGACTTTAATAATTGGTTTTAAATTTTCAAAATGACTTTCTACTCTTTCTGTAATTGGCGGTAACACAATAGGTTCACTAAATACAGAATAATTCTTAAAGTGACCTTCAGTACCGTAAAAAAGTTCCCTTTGTCTCTGTACAGCTAAGGCCCTTGAAAGAGCTTGATAATAGGTGACATCTCCAATTTCTACAGTGGAGGAGAAGGAGACAACATTCACACTTAACTTGTCAACAACAGAAGTTCGCTGTAGCATAATTAAATTTTCGGATGTAGAGGCACAAAGGGACCGATAATTAGTGATTCTGCTGGAGTATCAAATGTAGCCGCCAATTGAATAGTTTGAGCATCACCAACTAGGCAAATAGAAGAACTTGCTACCCCGATAATTTTTAATTCACCGACTTGAAGCTCTCGATTATATACTTGAAAGTTCACTCTTGATCTCTCCCTTTCATATTTTCTGGAATATTGCTTAAGAAAAGATGAATCCCGTTTTTTATCTCCTCTTTTATCGCTTCAATAATTTTCTCATTGGATAAACTTTCTTTTTCGTTTTCTCTGTTCGTAGAAGCTTGTTTCAAATAATACTGAATTCTTGTCGGTAATTGTTTTGTTACATCTTCTTGGATAAAGTTTATATAAGATTCATCCTCTGGTAATTGGAGTTCTGTTTGCTTTTCTTTAATAAGTTCAGGAAGCTCTAGTTGAATAAATTGGTGCATCTGCTCTTCTATATCCATGGAACGATTCATCATTTGTTTCGGGTTTATTGGTGGATAAAAAGTTCCATTTGGTTGATTTACAGGGCCATTTGGATTAATAGCTAATTCTTCAATATTACTTAAATCTTCTGGGTTAATCCCTATATTCAAAGTGCCTTCTAAAGTCTCAATCTTTAATTGGTCAAAGCTATAATCAATTCGATCAACATGGACAGAAGGTCTTTGCTTTAAGGATGCCATTTCTTCTGATAAGGAATGGACCAACTGTTCTAGATTCTTAATTCTTTTCTCCATATGTTGTAAATAGTGTTTCATTTGTTCACTATATTGATAAAATTCATAGGACATTTAGCTTCCCTCCTTTATCAATTATTAGTAATTATCCAGGTGCTTGTAGAGGTACAGCAGGTGAGAAAAGTTCGTCTTCATCCACTACTTCCATACCAAGAGCAGAATCAGTCTGTAATTCAGGAGCTGATTCTGTAAATCCTCCTGTATTGTACAAATACGATGTTGGTTTAATAATTCCAGAACTTCCAATTTGAAAAACAGAGGAATTAGAAATCCCTCCAATCTTTATGGTTTGAATAATAATGGATTGCTGAATGAAATAATTCACTTGATATCACCTGATTTTTTAAGTTTACGTATTTAAAGCAACCGGCTGATCTATTCCGTCATTGTCATAAGTATTAGTAGCACTCCGGTAATTCGTTACCTTTAATTCATCCCCCGTATTAAAAGAACCAGACCCAGCAAATGTTTTTGCACTAGAGACAGGCATGATTTTATACACATCACCTATATTAAAAATAGAACTACTTCCTATAGATATTACTTGTGCGACACCAACAATAGCAGGCATTTTCAACATCCTTTTTCATTTTTTCTTATACATTCTATGGTTTTATGAAAAGTGGTGATACAATCGCCTAAAAATAAGCATCTCTTTTAATCAACATATTCATTAGAAGGGTTGGACTATGACAATTAATCTATTGGTTACTATTTGAAGAGTTATGGTTTGTCATCCTTTATAGGGGATTATTCCACTATTTAGGGATTCGAACTTTTATTATTTGGAATACCAACAAAGAAAGTTTATAATTTTCAATAAATAATAGAAATGGGGGATTAAATGAAATTCGTTACAGCTTTACACAAAGAGAGTATGTTTATTGGGGTAGTAAAGGAAGATTTAACAAGTGTACTTCCGTTAAATGATGTGGAAGAGAAACGATCTGGTCAAAGAATATTTTCGGATGATTTAATAGAATGTATAGAGCAACCGGATTTCCTATTGAAGGTGGAAGCACTTCTAAATTGGGTAGAAGATCAAAAGAATGACGAAGAATTATACTTATCTATTAATCAAGTGACTATTCTTGCTCCTATTCCAAGACCAAGAAAAAATATTTTCTGTGTAGGGAAAAACTATGTGGAACATGCTATTGAAATGGGAAGTAAAGAGGATATCCCAGAACATGTAATGGTATTTACGAAATCCCCAACCACTGTTATTGGACATAAAGATAGTATATTCAATCATCAAGAAGTAACAAATCAGTTAGATTATGAAGGTGAATTAGCTGTCGTCATTGGAAAAAGGGGAAGAGGTATTGGGAAAGAAGAAGCTTTAGATTATGTATTTGGCTACACTATTTTAAATGATATAACTGCTAGAGATTTGCAGGCGAAACATAAGCAATTCTTTATTGGAAAAAGCTTAGATACTAGTGCTCCAATGGGACCGTGGATTGTAACAAAGGATAGTATAGCTAATCCTAACAATTTGGAGATAATGACGAAGGTGAATGGGGAAATAAGACAGCATTCTAATACGAAGCATTTTATTTTTCCAATTGAAGAAGTAATACATGTTCTTTCAAAAGGAATGACATTAGAACCAGGCGATATTATTGCAACAGGTACGCCAGCCGGAGTAGGAAAAGGGTTCAAACCACCTCGTTTCTTAAAAAGTGGAGATAAAATTGAAATTGAGGTAGAAGGTGTTGGAACATTAGAAAATTCAGTAGAGTGAGCAGTAGTTATTTAGATTACAATATTTAAATGAAAAACTTGTAAAGGAGCGATTCTTTTGCAAGTTTTTTTATTTTGTAATACTAGAAGATTAAAGGGATGCAAATCTTGTTTTATGATAATATCCATAAGGAAGAAGTTTTTATATATTGAATTTTCTTGTTATTCTTGTAAGTGAAAAGGAGAAGAAAATGAAAGGATATCACATGAAATGGTTGCCATTAGCAATAATACTTATTTGTTTGTTTTACCAATCAGCTATAAGTGATCATAGTTTGGTTGCTTCATTGTTTGTTATTTCGGGAATTTTGGCTTTCTATTTTTTAATGCCTATAGTAAAAAAGAAGTTATTTTTGATGATAGGTATTATTATTTTATTACATCTATTAATTTTTCTTGTTGATCATTCTATTGGACTGTCTATCTATTTATTATTATTTTATTTTCTTATGGAATGTAGCAAATATGTTTTCCATAAAGAATGGATCATAACAATATTAGTAATAAGCATAGTAGATATTATGTTAGGAATAGTTTATTTATCCTATCCTTTTTCGGTATGGATCAGCATGATTTTTCTTTTTGGAGTTTTGTTTATAAGATGGAATGAAATGGAGGGAGATTATTATCAACTGAAAGAGGTATACGAATCGTTATTAAATGATTTTCGTATTCAAAAGAGGCAATCATTACAAAATGAACGTGGAGCTAGATTAGAAGAACGTAATATGATTGCAAGAGAGATGCATGACTCTGTTGGTCATAAATTAACGGCACTATTAATGCAGACAGAACAATACTGGTTAAAAGAAAAGCATCCTCATTATTTAATTATTAAACAAATGGCAGCAGAATGTTTAGAAGAGACTCGAAAGGCTGTTCGTCTATTGCAAAGTGATGAAATTAGTGGAATTGAATCAGTTATCTCTCTTATCAAAAAATTAGAGAGTGAAAGTAATATTCATATACACTTTACTATTAAACAAGGAATGTTGCATTTACCTATTAGCAATCAACAAAGTGCGGTCCTCTATCGGTCGATTCAAGAGGGAATCACAAATGCTATGAAGTATGGGAGTTCTAGAGAAATTTCTATTACACTGGGAGTTTCACCAATTGGATACTTAACATTTGAATTAAAAAATAATTATGTACATACACATCCAATTCACTATGGTTTTGGGTTAGAAAATATGAAAAAAAGAGTGGAAGAAGTTAGGGGAAAACTAGATATATTTCAAATAGAGGGTCAATTTATCCTTCAAGGAAGTATTCCAGTTGGGAGAGGAAATAATGATTAAAGTCTTAATTGCAGAAGATCAAGCTATTGTAAGAAGTGGTTTAAAGATGATTATAGAGCAAGATCCAGAAATTAAGGTAGTAGCAGAAGCGGAAAATGGGAAAGAGGTCTTGCGGTTATTAGAGCATACGGTTGTGGATATTGTGCTGATGGATATTCGAATGCCAGTAATGGATGGGATGGAGGCGACAAGAGAAATTCGCAAGAAGCTTCCACTAGTTAAAATTCTTATATTAACTACTTTCAATGATGAAGAGTATGCCTTAACTGCTTTTCAAGAAGGAGCCAATGGATTCTTATTAAAAACAACTGACAATATGACTCTAGTAAATAGTATGAAGAGCTGTTTATCTGGGGGATTATCTATTCATGATCAAGTTGCTGCAAAATTAATGCCTAAATTATTAAAACAAAGTAATAAAGACAATAGGTCAAAGAGTAGTTTCTCCTTAACGGAGAGAGAGCTTGAAATAATCAAAAGAATTGGTCTTGGTATGACAAATAAGGAAATCTCCAATGAATTATATTTATCTGTCGGTACGATTAAAAACTACATCACCCAAATATTAATAAAACTAGAATTGCGAGATCGTACCCAATTGGCAATCTTTGCAGTGAAAAATGATTTAATCTAACCGACCACTCTTTATCTAGGAGGATAATATTACCAAGTTATTTTCCGTTTGGCTTTATAGAAAGGGGGAAATAGTAGGACAACAACATAAAGGAGTGGATAATAGTGAGCTTAGATAACAAGGTTGGTAATAAAGTGGAAGATGCCCTTCAGAATATGGACAATGACAAACGAGAAGAGATATTATCTAACTTTGAGCAATTTAAGAGCTTCTTGGGAGATAAAGTCTCTAAGGGAGAGAAGTTAGGATTAAATGAAGAACAATTAGCTGTTGCAGCCCAAAAAGTTGGTGATTACCTAGCACAAAGAGAGGAACCTCGTAATAGAGAAGAAAAACTATTACAAGAGTTATGGAAAGTTGGTACAGAAGAAGAACAGCATAAATTAGCTCATCTTCTTGTTAAATTAGTGGGTTGATACAATGGAATGATAGCAAGTATAAAAATGACTTTCGTTTATGACGGAGGTCATTTTTTTTATGGCATAATATGACCTTTAGGTGTAGGAAAAATGGAAAAAAATGATTATTCTGTATATAGAAGAAAGGGTGATTCATTTGCTAGAAATAATAAATTTATCAAAGGCATTTAAACAAAATAAGGTAGTTAATGGCATTAATTTACATTTAGAAAAAGGAGAAACAGTTGGCTTATTAGGTCCTAACGGGGCAGGAAAGTCCACTTCCATTTCTTTAATTTCCTCCTTAATACAGCCAGATGGTGGCGATGTTCGTTTAAACAATGAAAGTATTATTAAATCACCACAAAATTTAAGAAAAATCCTTGGTGTGGTACCACAAGAAATAGCGCTATATATGGATTTATCAGCAAGAGAAAATCTAATATTTTTTGGGAAAATGCATCGAATTCCAAACAGTAAATTACAAACAAGAGTAGAAGAAGTGCTGGATATTATTGGTTTGACAGATCGACAAAAGGATTTGGTTAAAACTTTTTCTGGAGGAATGAAGAGAAGGTTAAATATTGGAGTAGCGCTATTGCATGAACCAGAAATAATCATCATGGATGAACCGACAGTGGGGATTGATCCGCAATCGCGAAATTATATATTAGAAACAGTCAAACGATTAAATAAAGAACAAAAAATGACTGTACTTTATACAAGTCACTATATGGAAGAAGTTGAGTTCTTATGTAATCGAATTTACATTATGGATCATGGTGAAATTATTGCCTCTGGAACAAAAGAGGAAATCAAAAATATCCTATCAGCAGAAACAGCCATTAATATAAAAGTAGAGTTAGTCAAAAATGAATTTATTGAAGCGCTGAGAAAAGAGAGTAATGTCCGCCATCTATCTGTCCACCAATCTACTATTTCCGTTATTGTCCCTAGACAGGTCAATTTGCTAAAAGATATATTTCGTCATGCTGAAAGCAATGGGACTACTGTTCTTTCTGTACAAATAGAAACACCGTCCTTAGAAGATGTGTTCTTGCATCTTACAGGAAGGCAATTAAGAGATTAGAGAGGTGATTTCATGTATTGGCAAATGCTCATGAAAGAATTATTAATTATTTGGAGAAGACCAAGAGAATTAATTGTTTTATTACTAATGCCATTTATACTTATTACTATTTTAGGGAGCGCGCTTGGAGCAATGAATGATGGAGATATTCAGATAGATGCAAAACTTGCTGTTGTTGTAAAGGATAAAGAAGATACAGCTCGACAAAAAGTAATAGAAGAAGTCTCAAATTCCAATTTAGATAGGCAACAAAGAGAAGGTATTATTGCAACCATTCAATCTATACAGCCAGTCGATCTTTTTCTTAATAACGTAGTAAAAAGTCCAGAATTACAGGAGATTTTATCGGTAAAGGTTTATACCGATGACATATCAGAAAAAGAGGCTGAAAAATATGATGGAGTCTTGATTATCCCGAATGGATTCACAGAAGCATTTTATCGGTATCTTTCCGACGAGAAAGATAGTGTTCCTGCATGGGATTTAAAAACAACGGATGAAAGTTCAGTAAATGGTAGTATTATTCAGGATGTCATTTCAAGCTACCAAAAGGAATGGATTTATATAAAAACAGCGAAAGATGTTGACATTGATTATTCAAAGCTTACTACGAAAAGTTCGATGCATGTGGAAAGTATTACAAAGAAAAAAGAAATCAGTGCATTTAGTTATTATGCAGTAGGTATGTGTGTGATGTTTGTATTTTATGTTTCTACTACAGTTGCAAACTTTGCTTTTCAACAAAAAGAGGAGCG
>DATMFU010000143.1:0-9087 GCA_035556015.1 Niallia sp.
CATGAATTTCAACTACTTTTTAAAAATTTGTTATTACAAATTCAAATTTTATATTTGCTAAATATTTGAAAGCGCGATAATCTATAGATAATTAGTTTTTGGAGGTAAATAATTGTGACGGAAGCCAATAAAGATAGTGCATTACATTCTATCGTAAAAGACTCTATCATCAATTTAATAAATAACGGTGAATACAAGGCAAATACAAAATTGCCAACCGAAGCTGAGTTCTGTAAAAAATATGGTGTAAGTAGAACAACCATACGTACTGCTTTGCAACAACTAACAATAGAAGGCTATGTTTATCGGGTTCAAGGCAAAGGAACCTTTGTGGCTGAAAAAAAAGTAAAACAATCATTAACTAGTACAGTTGAACAATTTTCGGACCAAATCATGATGCAAGGAAAAAACCCGAGAATAAAAGTCCTTAATCTAAAGGTAATAGAAGCAACCCCCATTCTTGCCCAATACTTTGAGCGAGAAGTCGGTGCTCCAGTAAATCTTTTAGAACGGATTCGCTATGTAAATGATACACCGCTACAATATGAGATTGCTTATCTTCCATGGAACAGCACTCCTGGATTAGATACAAAGGCTTGTGAAAAATCACTATATAAAATGCTAGAACAAAAATACAATATTAAAATTAATAAGACAATTGAGCATTTAGAACTTACTCTTGCTGATGAAATAGTAGCTGAGAAGCTTGATATTCCAATAGGGTCCCCTTGTTTTCTTTTAGAAACCTTTGCTTATACAGAGGATGGAAGGGTGATAGAATACTCAAAGACTATTTTTAGAGGAGATAGAGCTCATTTTGTCATTGAACGAAATTACTAATTTGTTATAACAAATCTCAACATTGACTTTCACTCATTGTAAACGCAAACATTTTTGGAATACAAATTATAATAACAACCACCTAAACCAAATACAGTATTCAGGTGGTTGCTTTCTTTTATTGACGAATAAATGTTTCTATCTGACTTATTTTCATTAAGCGGCTAAGTAATAAACAACCAATAATAGCCCCTGCTAAACTACTAATAATAAAGGAGGGCATATAATATAATGCGCCTGTATTAGTTCCTAATAAAAGAGATGAATACGGTACAGCAACTAAGGATGCGATGATACCTGTTCCTATAAACTCCCCTAAAGCTGCTAGATAAATCCGAGATGTTTTAGAAAAAAAGTAACCAGCAAGTAGCGCTCCAATCATACTACCTGGAAAAGCTAACAACGTACCAGTTCCCATTAAATTTCTCATTACGGAAGTCGTAAAGGCAATAATAACTGCAGGGTACGGTCCTAATAATACTACTGATATCACATTTAAAGCATGTTGAACTGGATATGCCTTCGCAATTCCTCCTGGAAACCAAAGTAGAGTAGAGCCATAGGTTCCAATTGCAGTAAACATTGCCATTAATACTAACATCTTTAGTTTTCTCATCTTTCTTCTCTCCCTATATCTTTTTTACAGCAAAGACTTTTATTAGTCCTTTTCATACTGACTTTAATGACAGGAGAAAGTATAGAAAGATTCTATTTCACTTTTGTCTCTACTTTAGGAGATGTATGTATTAGCTAATGGAATAAAATTGGGCGAGTATTGCCTGATAATAGAACTTTATCACCATTTTATACAACAATCCCTTTAAAACAACACCAAAAAAGCCAGGTCTAAAAAGACCTGACTTTAAAAGTCAAAAGAAATAGAGATAATCCGCTACTTCCCTACGCTGGTATAATCCAGATCAGGTCATTAGGGTTTCAAAACAATTGTTCTTCTCTCAGCCATATTCGGCACCCCTAGTAGTCAATATTATGCTTTAATTTTATTTTATACTTTTTCCATAAAATAGAAAAGTGAAAATATTACTGCCTTTTCCAAAAGTTTCATTCTAACTTACTCTTCCTAATTATATCCCGCTATAAATATTTGTTTTCTCAATAAGCTTAGTTTCTTCATCCATATAGATGAATGTCCCTCTTTTAGTATTTGAAAAATACCGCTCTCCATATAGGACTATTAAGGAGCATGCCTACTAAGATAACTGATAATTTAGAAAATACTCGTATTACTCTTGATATTTTCTGTGGTAGAATTATCGTATTAACTTACGACTGGGGTTTTTGTTCATGTTGCAAACATTAAATAAATTTTTAGGTAAATGGATGCCTCTTCTAACACCCTTCAGTGTTGTTATTGGTGTACTCTTATCAGGGATTTTACATCCCTTATCTTTTTTAGTACCATGGATCTTTGCTTTTATGACTTTTATAGGAAGTTTGACTTCCAATTTCAAATCAGTGAAGTATACGTTGACCCACCCATTATCTTTACTATTAACATTATTCATCCTTCATATCGCTACCCCTTTATGGGCATTTTTAATTGGCCATTTGTTTTTTCATCATGATCCTTATACGATAACTGGCCTCACCTTAGCAGTTGTTATTCCTACTGGTATAACAAGTGTTATTTGGGTCAATTTATATAAAGGAAATATTGCTCTTACCCTTGCTATTATTCTAGTAGATACGTTACTTTCTCCATTTTTAGTTCCATTAAGTATGCAGCTGTTTGTTGGAGAAGCCGTACAGTTAGAGGTTTGGGGAATGATGAAGGGACTCTTTGGTATGATTGTTCTACCATCCATTATTGGAATGCTCGTTAATCAATTTTCTAAGGAACAGGCAATTGCATGGAGTAAAAGTCTAGCTCCTTTTTCTAAAATAGGATTGGTTCTTGTTGTTAGTATTAATAGTTCTGTAGTGGCTCCTTACTTGCTACAAATTGATAAGCATTTTATACAAGTAGGTCTAACCGCCTTCTTTATCGCTTTATCTGGTTATTTGTTTTCATGGCTGTTAGGAATTATAACAAAACGTAGTAAAGAAGAAATTGTTTCCATGATTTATTCAGGTGGGATGAGAAATATTAGTGCAGGGGCAGTGTTAGCTGTTGGGTTCTTCCCTGGCCCTGTAGCTATTCCAGTTGTTATCGGTATGCTATTTCAGCAAATTTTGGCCGCTTTATATGGATACTTTATCAAGATAGCATATGAGAAACCTTTTATTGAAAAAGTAAAGGAAGGGAAAATTTCTTAACATAATATAAATGGGTAACTCTCCCTAAGTGGAAAGTTACCCATTTTCATTTTATGCTTTTTTATCTAGAATCATGGCACACATTTCTATCATTTCACTTGCCATTATCTTTAAGGTTTCGGTTGTTAGCATCTGGTCTTCCGCATGCATAAGGATAAGGGAAAATGGTAATTCCTCCCCAGCCGCTTCCCTTTGAACAAGAGAAGCATGAACTTTATGAATGAGATTATAATTCTGAACGCCTTCTTCTATCTTTCTTTTTGCTTCTTCAATATTTCCATTTCTCGCAATTTGTATCGCTTCTACATAGGAGCTTCTCGCTTCTCCAGCAAAAGAAATAATTTGAAAGGCCGCTGTTTGCATTTCCTCTAATGTATTCATTTCCCCATCCCTACCTTTTCCTTAATTTTTCGCTAATGATAATGCGTGATCTAATATTTTTTCTCCATTTGCTGTTCCATAAAGTCTAGTATCAATAACATCAACTGGAATACCATATGGCTTTGCAGAATTTTCGGCAGCTTGTTTCATAAATCGTACTTGTGGTCCTAAAAGGATCGCCATTACACCTTCACTTGAAGTCGCTAATTCATCAGCAATTGCTCCTTCTGGAATAGCATAAACATCAATTTCTTGTCCTCTAGCCTTAATAGCTGTCTTCATTTTTGAGACAACAAGGGAAGTAGACATTCCCGCAGCACAAGCTAATATAATTCTATTCAATCTAATCTCCCCCTATTATTTAATAAAATCATCAATCTTCACGTATATTTCTCTATTCTCAATAATTTCCTTATACCAGTAAGCAGACTTTTTCATATTACGATTTCGGTTATCTTCTAAGTTTATTTCTACTAATCCATATCTATTTTTGAAAGCATTCATTGGTGAAACATTGTCTGTAAAGGCCCAAAGCATATATCCTTTACAGTTTGCACCTTGTTCTACTGCATTTAATAACCATTTAAGGTGTTCACTAATAAATTCAATTCGATAATCATCTTGGATTATGCCACTTTCATTCTTATACTTAAATTCATTCTCTACTCCCATCCCATTCTCTGCGACAAACCATTCAATATTGCCATAATCGTCTTTTAAGCGAGTTGCCATATCGAACATAATTTGTGGATATATTTCCCACCCTCGGAAAGGATTCATTTTCTTACCTGGCATATCAAACATCTCATAATAATAAGATGGGTGAAAAGGAGTATTTTCGTTCCAGCCATTAGTTCTTGCTTTTACGCGGTGCGGATAATATAAATTTATCCCTACATAGTCAACGGTGTTATTTCGTATTACAGATAAATCTTCCTCTGTATGCTCGAATAAAATATTATGTTTTTTCAATAAAGACATTAATTCTTCTGGATACTCCCCTTTAATGGATGGATCGAGAAATACTCGATTAAAAAATAAGTCATAAATGCGAGCTGCATCTTGGTCATGTTGAGCAGTAGATCGTGCATAGGTGACTTCTGGATTTAAAATAACTCCTATTTTCGCACCTTGTTCATGTAGCTGTTTGTCTTTAAATAGTGCAACAACTTTTGCAGTAGCAAGAGCTTTATGATAGTTCCATTGCATCCATTTTCTCGTATTTTGTTCAAATGGATAGCGTATTGCATCTAAATAAACACGTGTCTGTACAACGATTGGTTCATTAAAAGTAAACCAGTGCTTCACTTTATTACCGTAACGTTCCAATACTTTTTCTGCATATTGGACGAATAAATCAACAACATGTCTGTCATTCCATCCGCCATATTTTTCAAAAAGTTTAGCCGGCAATTCATAGTGCTCTAAACAAATCATTGGTTCTACACCTTTATTAATTAGTTCATCGATGACATTGTCTATATAACTAGCGTATTCTTCATCCACTACTGCATTTTCATAATCAATCAAGAACCGGGACCAATTTATAGATGTCCGAAAGTGGGTCAAGCCAATTTCCTGCATAATTCCAATATCTTCTTTATATCGATTGTAAAAGTCTGTAGCAACCCCTGGCCCATAGCCATTGTGCCAAACATTTTTATTATTTTTGTACCAAATATCCATATAAGAATCTTGTGTTTCTTTTTTTCCTGTCCAGCCTTCTGTTTGCCATGCGGATGCAGCGGCACCTAATATAAAGTTTTCTGGAATTCTTTTTTTTATTTGTTCCATTTTATATCTTCTCCTAGCTAATCTCTCCAAAGATGAGATTCTTTTATTCTATTTAACTTCCAATTCTAATCCCGATTTGAGAGTCCTATTTTAGAATCCTGAACAGGGACACTCTCTACTACTGTTTCTTCTGGAACATTAGTGGCTTTATTAGCAATCATAACAAATGGCAAATATATAAGAATCGAGGCAGCAATACAAATAATTTGTGTAACAACAGCACCTAAACTCCCTGCCGTCGATAAATAGGCATTAATAATCGGTGGTGTTGTCCAAGGAACCATTACGACTGCCTTACCTGCAAAGCCAGTAACTGTTGCAATATAACCAATTGTCCCGGTAATAAGGGGTGTAATAATAAATGGTATCGCCATAACTGGATTTAACATAACTGGAATTCCGAATATTACAGGCTCATTTATATTAAAGAACCCTGGTCCAATAGATAATTTTGCAATACTATTCATTTCTTCTCGTTTTGATGCGATAAAGATAGCTATTAGTAATCCGATTGTTACACCAGAGCCACCAATATTCATATATACATCCCAAAATGGCATCGTAATAATATTGGGAATTTCTTTACCTTCTTGAAAAGCCGTCATATTCACAGTAATAGAAGCAAGTAATAGTGGTTCTCTTATCGGTTTTATCATTTGATTTCCATGAATACCAATCATCCAGAAAAACTGTGCAACAAACATAAGAATAAGAATTCCTGGTAGGCCTTGCATTACACTTTCTAAAGGTTTCTGTACAATGTTATATACAGCCTCGTATAAATAAATTCCTGTAATTTTATAAAAAACAAAACCAAATGTGGCAACAATCGTTACAGTTAAGATAGAAGGGATTAGTGCTGAGAACGAAGTTGCTACGTTTGACGGAACACTTTCAGGCATTTTTATTTCAAGCTTATCTATTTTAGTCAGTTTGCTATATATCTCCACTGATACAATCGCAATAATCATTCCAAGGAATAAGCTTTTTGGATCGGAAAACTGTCTCGCTAAAACATCGACTACTAATTGACTCTTTTCATTAACAAGTAACTCTAGAGTGGTTGGAACGACTGAAATATAGGACATCAACGCTAATATTCCAGGGAATAGCGACTGATGACCATTTATCCTTCCGAGCTCTATACCAATAAGAAAAACAGCTCCAATGGTGAGAAAGTTTAAGGTAGCATATTGAATCGCTTTCATAATTGGTTGATAATCCGCCAAAAAGGCTAATGGTTTAAAATGTGCTAAACCGCTCTCTGTTCCCATGACCATATTTGCAATTAAGACAGCAAATGCTCCTGTTATAATGACAGGCATTAATGTTACAAATGCTTTTTTAATGGCCATAATATATTTTTGATTGGTAATTTTGTAAGCAACATTCCCTAGGGTCTCTGTAGCTTTATCTTTAAAACTCATTGATTAACCTCCATTTCTGATTTAACTAAAATGAAACGATCTATGCTTTCGACCACTTCTTACATTGATTGTATATAAGAAGCGCTTTCATTTACATACATATATTTTCCATGTTAAACCGGAAATGGTTGACTCGAAAAGGGAACTCCTTCGTACTTTGATTCCCTTACTAAAAAATATAGGATGATAAAAATATAGGATGATATACTATTGAGTCATATTGATGATACACGCTTTAAATTCATCAAATGATTTTACCTTTAATAATTGATTCAATAAATAGGCATTTCCTGAAATTTTAACTAATAACTGGTACAATTTTTGAATATCTTTCTTATATTTCTTCTGTACACTTAATAAGAAAATAATTTGCACTTTATTATCTCCCCATTGAATTGGCTTCTTCAATGTACAAATAGATAGAAAAGTACTTTCGGTAATTGGTTTAATTGGATGAGGAATAGCTACTGAATTTCCATAACTAGTTGGCGCTATTTCTTCTCTTTCCATTATTAAATGATAAAAATGGTCTGGTGCAATTCCTCTTTGTACAATTTCGCTTGCTAGAAATGCTAAAACTTCCTCTTTCGATTGGAAATCTTGTTGAAAAAATCCTAGTTCTGGATGAAAATATTGCAATGTATTTTCAACTTTATCCACTACAATATCTTCTAATTTACTAATATCTTCATCTCTTAGAAGTGTATGTACATCTATAACAGGTATAGTTAATTCCCTTTTTATCGGAATAGTGCTGACAATAAAGTCTAAAGAGCTAAGGTCATAGTTATCAATGGAAAAGATATTGGTTGTTCCAATAATATCTAATCTATTCCCAAAGGTAGATTGAAGTTTATGATATAGTAATTGGGCACTTGCCACACCAGTAGCACATACAATCAGACACTTTTTCACTCTTCCTCTCGCCTTTTTTCTTTCAAGAGCTGCTCCGATATGTAATGCCAAATATCCTATCTCATCTTCATTAATGTCCATCTTATTATGTTTATTTAAAAATTTTCCCATAATAATAGCTGCGTCAAAAGCCATTTGATAATTCTTCTTTATTTCTTCAAGCAACGGATTTTTTATAGTTAGATCATATTTATATCTGTTAATGGCAGGCTTTAAATGTAAACATAAACCATAGATCAGTTCTTCATCAAAGGATATATCTAAATCTAATTCTTGCTCGACTTCTTGTAGCATTGCTTTTGTTAAAGCTAAAATGTCCTCATCAATCATTTCTAGCATATTTTCTTTACTATCAACCTGGTAAACTACCATTTTTGCACCTAAAAGGTGAATGGTTATATAGGCTATTTCTGATTCAGGGAAGGTAACATGTAAAGTTTGTTCTAAAAATTCGACAATCTGTTTAGCTACCTCAAATTCCTTCTTTTCCTTAAGGGGATTCATTTCTTTTAAAGGCATGGAAACATAATTATTATGTTGAATACGAATACAGGCAATCGCAATATGTGTTGCTAAATTATTTAGTCCAATATCAGAGAGAAAAATAGATGATTTCTCTGCTTGATCAATAATGATGTTTTTTATTTCTTCTATTTTTTTATTAGGAAGTATCCATTCTGTTTCTTGACCAAACACATATGCCCCCAGACAATACCGAAGCTTAGCTTCTTCTCCTTTTATTTTCAATCCATAATTTGGCTTCTTTTCTAAATCTAAATTAAATGCTTTTAATAATCTCTTTACTTCCTTTAAGTCATTTTTAATAGAAGATTCACTAACAAATAGTTCCTCAGCAAAATGTTCGATTTTTAAGTATTCCTCGGCTAGTAGAAGGCGCTTCAGTATATAGTCCACTCTTTCCTCTGGTTCTGAAGGAATCGACGAAGTTATATTATTTTCGTTCATTATTTTTGTTAATAAAGGTTTGAAATAATGATAATTCTCAATAATTAATTCATAGCCCGTCCCTCTTATCAGCCTCACTTCTGCACCATTATTTTTTAATGTATTGATTAAAGCCTTTATGTCACTTCTAATCGTTCTTGTGGTTACTGCCAAGCTATTCGCTAAAAACTCGCTAGATAATGGAGATTTTGACTGCATAAGCTGATAGAGGATCTTTTGTTGTCTTATAGGTATCAATAAAACTCACTCCTTTATAACCAATTCCTTTCAAAGCTTCTCATATTTTCCACTTTGTAGATAGTTACATCATATCTTATCAGCTCACTATTAGAAAGCGGTTACTAAACAAAAAGATTGATTACCTATTATTCCAATATTCATCTTCTGACAGCATATCTCTTTTTTTCATTCCTGAAACAAAAGGATGCCCTTTAACATAGTAACGTAATGGTTTTAATGTCCACTCTTCTTTATTAGGAATACCAAT
>DATMFU010000144.1:0-2064 GCA_035556015.1 Niallia sp.
CCTGATATAAGTAATATCAGTACTCCCATTAGAACTGCATATCCTGTAACAGACCCAGCAACTCCAATAAGCTGACTAAGAAAGCCAAGTCCAATAACAGGAAGACTTACTCCTAAATAGGTAATCATAAAAAAGGTAGATACAATATTTCCTTTTGTTTCCGTTGGTGCTACTTCATTTACTAATGCTAAACTACCTGCATATGCAGGTCCGTTTCCTCCACCTATTAATATAGCAGCAATTAACAATAGAACTAATGATTGTGTATACAGTGTAATAACTAAGATTAGTAAACCTAATGCTAATAATGTATAACCAATAATAATGAGTTTCTTTATAGATAACTGCTTTAATAGAATTTGATTAACAGCTGCAGCAATAAGTCCTAAAGCAACTACAACACCTGATATAGTTAAGCTGTTTACCTCTGTAAAGCTAGATAAGTTAGATGGAATAATGGACATAAATAAACTAATAATCGACCATGCAAGAAAGGAAGTAATGGATGCTAAAATGAAAGGCTTAATGATTGGCTTCGGCACAAACGGTTTTTTTAACTGAACTGGCTTTAAACCTGGTCTCGCATTCTCATTTAAGAAGAACAAAGCCAAAAAGCATGGTAATACAAATAGTAGATGTACATAATAAGATAGTCGTAATGGCATTGGTGCAAAGTCGCCTATTAATCCAGAAAGAATAGGACCAAGTGCATTCCCTAAAGTTACTGCCAGTGCACATATTAAGGCTGTTTTCTTTGTGTTTCTTTTTTCATCAAGTTCTGTTAGGGCAGCTACTGCTACTCCATTTAGTATTCCAACAGATAAACCTTGGAATAATCTCCCGACAAGAAGCATCCCAATACCATTGGCAAGGGTAAAACAAACTGTTCCGATAATCGAGAAAAAGATTCCTGGAATAAGCACCTTTTTCCTTCCAATTTGATCGGATAATTGCCCTGCTACCATAATGGCAGGAATAACAGTAAAGGCATAAAAAGCAAATACTAATGAAATCATACCTGACGTTAATCCCCATTCTTGCCTGTATAGGGTATAAAGAGAAGCTGGGATATTCGTGCCAAATAACGTTAAAAATAAACTAAAGGCTACAAACCAATAAGATACTCGCTTACTTAATGTTCTTTGTTCCTTTAAGACACGAATGGAATTAGCTCGTTGTTGTAACTTTTGTTGAAGAGGAGATTGTTGGATGGAATCTGCATCAATCTCTACTACATCCATCAACCCCTGTAAACCAGTTACTAAACTTTGTACACGAGATTCCTCTACTGAGCTAGCTATCTGAATTCTTGTAGTCTCTTTATATTTTTTTGTTTTAATACTCTCTATATTAACTTCGTACGCTCCAAATAAGTTGGATATTCGAGCCAGAACTCCCGGCTGATCTTTTACAAGCATCGAGATACGATATGCTGATGACATGAAGCTCTCACTCCCCTTTTTCATTTCTATCTTCTATTTTATGATTGAATAAATATAAAGTCTATACAATTGTAAGAATATCTAACATGAATCCTTCGACAAAATTCAGCATCGCATTAAATCAACGTTTTTGTTTAATTTTTCATTATTTTCAAACAACTAAAAAACTTACATTATGTTTTATTTTCAGAAAATTCATGCATATATTTTGTATATTTCATGCCATATCTCTTTGCTAAGTGGGAAATAATATACATATCTGTTATCTTTCCTTCAATTGTGACCAAATTTTGAATCATTACAGAATTTGTGATTTTTTTCACGTAATCCCATTGATTTCACTATAATGTGCGTTCATAATATGGTTTAGAAACATGAAGATAGTGTTAAAGAGACAATGTTTAGGGGGACATACAAATGGAAGGCGCATCTTTACATGAAGTAGAAAAGTTAGCTCTTAAAAAGTTAAAAATATTTAAAAAGAGTAAATTTCGTTTTTTTATGCGAGCTGTTGTAGCAAGTATGTTTATTGGATTCGGGGTAATTGTTGCCTTTAAAACAGGGAACTTCTTTTATTCTGTAAATTCACCATGGGCTTATCCGTTGGCAGCTTTAGTATTTG
>DATMFU010000145.1:0-3275 GCA_035556015.1 Niallia sp.
TTGATTGGTGCGAACAGGTGCCTTTGGTGCATTAACCGGCAATTTTAGATAGTTTGCGCCCACACGGTAACGTTGCGTATCTGAATAAGAGAATGTACGACCTTGTAACATTTTATCATCAGAAAAGTCCATTCCATCAACTAGTACCCCTGTACCGAAGGCAGCTTGTTCGATTTCAGCATGGAAATCAACAGGATTACGATCAAGTACCATTTTACCTACTGGTAACCATGGGAACTTATCTTCTGGCCATAATTTTGTATCATCTAGCGGATCAAAATCAAGTTCTGGATGGTAGTCATCCTCCATGATTTGTACAAAAAGCTCCCATTCTGGATATTCTCCTCGTTCAATTGCTTCGTATAAATCTTGGGTTGCATGACCGACATTTTTTGCTTGAATGGAGTCAGCCTCTTCTTGTGTTAAATTTCGGATACCTTGTTTTGGTTCCCAATGATATTTTACTAATACAGCTTCACCTTTAGCATTAACCCACTTATACGTATTTACACCAGAACCTTGCATATGACGGTATGTAGCAGGAATTCCCCAAGGAGAGAAAAGAAATGTAATCATATGTGTAGCTTCAGGACTACGAGAAACAAAATCAAACATTCGTTGTGGATTTGGCACATTTGATGCTGGATCTGCTTTAAATGCATGAATCATATCAGGGAATTTCATTGCATCCCGGATAAAGAAAATTTTAAGATTGTTCCCTACTAAATCCCAGTTCCCATCTTCAGTATACATCTTAACAGCAAACCCACGAGGATCTCGAGCTGTTTCAGGTGAATCTTTTGAACCTGCTACTGTAGAGAAACGCACCATTAATGGTGTTTTCTTTCCTGCACCAGAGAAAACTTTTGCACGGGTGTATTTTTCTACTGGTTCATCCCCTACTTTTCCATAGGTTTCAAAATAACCAAATGCTCCAGTTCCACGGGCGTGTACTACTCGCTCAGGTACTTCTTCACGGTCAAAATGAGAAATCTTTTCGATGAAATGATAATTCTCAAGAGTAGCTGGTCCGCGATTTCCAACTGTTTTAATGTTTTGGTTATCAAATACTGGATGTCCTTGTCGTGTTGTCAACGAATCACGGTTTTGATCTTGTTCATTTTGGTTTTTGTTCATATTTTTGTCATCAGCCAAGTAAATAACCTCCTAAACATAGTCCTATTTCATTCATGTAGCGTAAAATTACATTCTAACTATGATTTATCCATATTTATTTACCCATTGATAAATAAATATATGCATAAAACCAATAAGTTTCAGTTAGAAATTTCATCATGATAGATTTAGAAGTCTCGATGCTACTACTCTATGCTTTCCATATAAAGGATAATTATGCATAAAAAAACTACATTGTTCTATACAATGTAGTTTTATATAAGGAATGTCATACCTGGTGCGTCTTGCTCCCGTTCTTGAAAACCTAATTTTTTGTAGAAACTATGCTTTCCTTTTGCTGAAAATAACTGGATGGACTGAATGTCACTCTCTTTACATTTAGTGATTAATTCTTCTATAACGGTCTTACCTAATCCTTTTCCTTGACAATTCGGATGTACCATCACATCACAAATTAATGCCTGATAAATACCATCTGATATCAGTCGGCCAAATGCTATTAATTGCTCGCTTTGATAGATAGATATTGAATACCAACTATTTTTAGCTGCTTCATATAGTTTTTCTTTTGTATAATTTCCTCGTTTATTTTTTATTAATCCACTTTCTTCATGTAGTTGGGCAAATTGCTGAAAGTTAGGTATATTTTCTGTTATAAGGTAATTCATTATTTATCCCCTTTTAGTCATACTATTACTAATATTTATACATGATTATGGATTAATATTCAATACAATTTTAAAAATAAGGATACAAGTTTACCAAGTATCCAAAAAAGTATTAAGCAGATTTCTTATATTTTTTTATATTCCATATCGTACCGCCTATATAAAATAACATAATTAAACATAATCCAATAGAAGTATAAATAGCTTTACTTTCTTCTGAGACTGGGAAGAGATTCACAATGAAATAAGGAATGTAGATAATCAATGGAATAAATACAGTCATCGATTTACTCCACCATGCAAACCAGGCTAAGTAGAAAAATGGAATACAAAAAAGTATTAGCTTGATAAGAAAACCTTTTATAATAAAAGTAGGTGCAAGATCATTACCAAAAAATAAAACCATCATAAATAATAGTGTACTAATGACTTGTATTCCAATTAAGAAAATCACCATTTTTTTATTTGTATAGTTATTTTTAGCAGCTATACGAAATACAAAAACATACGCTACTAACATGATTGCAGTAATGAGCACAGAACCAATGAGAACCCACAGTGACAATTTATCCTCTCCCAGAACAATTCTACCAATAAGGGAGTATGCAATAATACTAATAAAAACATGAGGTAAAAGTTTAGCCCATTCTTTAATATCTGTGTTCATTTCATTTGCTAAACTCTCCATATATTCCTTTGGTGAGGAGCCAGTAATAACATGTATATCTTTCCCTTTTCTCTCTGCTTCTCTTAAATGATCTTCTAATTCTTCTACCACTTCTTTTATTTCTTGATCATTTTTTCCACTTGTTAATAAATACAAGTGTAAGTTTTCTAGAAAACTTTCTGCTTCCTTGGATAATTTCATCGTTACTCCTCCTTCAAATCGATAAGTAAGTGATTGACACTTTTAGAAAGTTCGTTCCAGGTGGACTGGAACAATTCTAGAGCTTCTTCTCCTTTCGTTGTCAGTGAATAATATTTTCTTTTCGGTCCTTGGGGGGATGGCTTTGATTCAACTGACACTAGCTCTTCCTTTTTCATACGTAATAATACAGGATAAATACTTCCCTCACTTACCATTGTAAATCCATATTCTTCGAGTCTTTCAATCATTTCATATCCATATATTTCTCCTTTGGAAATGATAGCTAGAAGACATCCTTCTAGAACCCCTTTTAACATTTGGCTTTTTGACATGAACATTTTCCTTTCCACTAACTAACTTGTAATGCAAGATAGTTGCTATATGGTAATACCAGATAGTGAGTTACTATTATTATACATAAAGCTACATTGCATTACAAGATAGCTGTTGGAATTTTTAATAAAATTAGGCTTTTCCTATATTTATTAACGTACATACTGGACTGCCACTATTTCATACAGTTAGGAGAAGGAGGTGAAATAGTGAAAAAAGTAATAAAAATTATCATTATTCCATTCTTATTCTTACTTACTGCCTGTATG
>DATMFU010000146.1:0-19384 GCA_035556015.1 Niallia sp.
AAAATACCTTTTTATTAATGTATAAATTCTTCTTGCGATTGCTGCATTTTCTGTTTGAATGTTAACAACTAATTTTTGATTCGAAAATGAAAGAGTACCGTTCATTTGTATTAATGCTGATAATTCGGCTTTTCCACAGCAATCTTTCACTTCAATATTAGTTAATTCTTTCTTCGTTTCGGAAGCAAAAGACATATTTCTTCCCCCCTCTCTTTTGCAAGTAATAAGTCACTTATAAACAGAGAAAAATCCCCTATTTCCCTTATATCCTCCTACTGTTATCTATTGTTAGAAGAGGATTCTATAATGGAATAGAGAATTTTTGCTACTTCTAATGTATTGTGGCGAATAACTCCTTCATCTAACTGGATGATATCCCCTGTTATTACATTAAGTCCAAGTGATTGTAGCTTTTTTGTATCAAAGTATACAGGTTTGGCTTTTTCCTCATCATATCGTTTTTGAACACTTGCTGGTATATTTTTTTTATTCACTAAGATGGTATCAATAAAGGGCTGTTTTACATGGTGATACAAAGCCTTCACATGATCACTCGCAGTATAATCAGATGTCTCTCCAGCTTGCGTCATAATATTACATATATAAATTTTCTTCGCTTTAGCCTTACATACTGCTTCTTTTATTTCAGGAACAACCAAATTCGGTAGTATACTTGTATATAAACTTCCTGGTCCAATAATAATCTGATCTGCTTGTTCAATAGCATAAATGGTTTCTGGTAAAGGTTTGGCATTTCTTGGAGTTAAAAATACCTCTTTGATTCTTTTCTCCTTTTTAGGAATACTTGATTCCCCCACTACTACCGTTCCATCTTCCATTAGTGCATTTAATATTACATTATGACTTGTCGCTGGTAATACTTTACCACGAACATTTAGTACTTTGCTCATTTCTTGGATTGCGACAGGAAAATTACCAGTAATAGATGTCATTGCAGCTAAGATTAAATTTCCTAAGGAATGTCCATCTAAATCCTTACTATTTGAAAAACGATGTTGAAACATTTCTTCAATTAGTGGCTCTACGTCTGATAGCGCAGCTAATACATTTCGAATATCTCCTGGTGCTGGAATATCGAGATCATTTCTTAATCTTCCAGAACTTCCCCCATCATCAGCGACGGTCACAATTGCTGTTATATCAACAGGATATTTCTTTAAACCTCGTAAAAGTACAGAAAGGCCTGTTCCTCCCCCGATGACCACAATTCTTGGCTGTTTCTTTTTACTCATGCCTTTAAGTCCTTTCTCCTCTCCATATCACGGTGAGTTATGGCTACGCTATAATCTTTTTCAAAATGGTGACCTATATATTCTGCCAAAGCGACGGATCGATGCTGGCCGCCCGTGCAGCCTATCGCAACAACAAGCTGAGATTTTCCTTCTCTCTTATATTGAGGAAGCATAAAGGTCAACAAATCAACTACCTTTTCCAAAAATTGTCCTGTTTCTGTCCATTTCAGAACATAACTTGATACCTCAACATCTAATCCCGTTTTCGGTCTCATATGCTCAATATAATGTGGGTTTGGTAAAAAACGCACATCAAAAACCAAATCTGCATCTATTGGAATTCCATGTTTAAAGCCAAAGCTCATTACATTCACATTAAAAATCGTTGTTTTATTTTCCGAGAACTCTTTTAATATCTTTTCTCTAAGCTCTCTTGGCGAGCTTTGAGAGGTATTGTAAATTATTTGAGCTCGACCTTTTAATTCTTCCAATAGTTCTCTTTCTAATTTAATCCCTTCAAGTGGCAGACCAAATGGTGCAAGAGGATGTGCTCTTCTTGTTTCTTTATATCTTCTTACAAGTGTACTGTCATCAGCATCTAAGAATAGAATTTTCGGTACGATAAAGGATTTGGATATATTATCTAAAGCGGCAATTAAATCATCAAAGAATTCTCTACCACGCAAATCCATACCAAGAGCAACCTTATTCATTTTATTCTCCGACTCTTTCATAAGTTCAAGAAACTTTGGTAAAAGAGTTGGGGGCAAGTTATCTACACAAAAAAATCCTAAATCTTCAAAGCTTTGAATTACAACTGTTTTTCCTGCTCCTGACATCCCTGTAATAATTACAATTTGAGGTTCCGTTACAGTACTTGCACTCATTAATTATTCCCCCTATTAACTTGGATCTAAGCGATAACTAATTAACTCAAAATCTGGTGTATAAGTAAAGGTACCATAAATCATGCTATTACCATGAACCATATAATCCAATATGTGATAATCCCCTTCTGCCATCGGTAAGTTTTTTATATTATCTAGATCATGCCAGCATAATTTGCCTTCCTCTGATTCATCTAAATTTATTCCGTCAGAGTTGGTAGAGAAAAAAGTAAACATCATCCATTCTGAAATTATTTTATCTCCATCTTTTATGATAAAGGTAAAAATCCCCTTTATATTAGGATTTCTTAAATAAATCCCAGTCTCTTCTCTATATTCTCTAATACAAGAATCTCGAACAGATTCACCTGGCTCCATTTTACCACCAGGGGCTACCCACCAACCACGCCTTGGCTTCTGTAATAGTAAAACTTTGTTATCTTTAAGTAATAAACAATTTGTCACACGTTGCAATTTATTCACCTCAATTTTTCCATGTATGTATCCTTATGTAAATATATCTTCATCTCATTCCTTTTATTATACTATTATTGTTAGGCACTCACAATAAAATGCCATTTCCAATTATTAAGGGGTTTGGAATATCCTACACTCCATTACATTATTCTTTTTAGAATAAATTGTGTAATCCTCCCGAATATTCCTGTTCTAAAAGACAATTTCTTTTAGAAGAACAAAAAAAAAAGCATAGGCTGTAAGCAAGCCTATGCTAGATAAAATATATATCTTAAAAGGGGGTCAATTTCTACTTATATCATACCCCAAATATGTTTCACTATTGTTACATTCCAATTAAAACCGAATGACACTTTCTATACGTTTATTTCTTTAATGATTCCACTAATTCTTCTACATAATGTTGTACACTTTGTGCAGCAATACTTCCATCACCAGTTGCTGTTACAATCTGACGTAGCGTCTTCTCTCTGATGTCCCCAGCTGCAAAGATTCCTGGCACCTTTGTTTCCATTTGGTCATTTGTTTCAATATATCCATTTTCATTTGTTATTCCTAAATTTTCAAATGGTTTGGATAATGGTACCATACCAATGTAGATAAATACGCCATCAGCATCTAATACTTGCTCAGAATCATCGACAGTAGAGATAAGCGTAACACTTCCTACTTTTCCATCTTTTTCATTTATTGCTTTAATGGTGTGATTCCAGATAAAGTCAACCTTTTCATTATCAAAAGCTCTTTGTTGTAGGATTTTTTGGGCTCTTAATTCATCACGACGATGCACGATGGTTACTTGTGAAGCAAAACGTGTTAAATAAACGCCTTCTTCTACAGCTGAATCTCCCCCACCTATTACAAACAATCGTTTATTTTTGAAGAATGCACCATCACAAACAGCACAATAAGAAACGCCTCGTCCACCTAACTCTTTTTCACCAGGAACTCCTACTTTTTTATATTCTGCACCTGTTGAAATAATGATAGCTCTACCTTTGTATTCTTTTGTACCTGCTTTTACAGTTTTATATTCTTTTCCATCTACTATTTCTTTAATATCTCCATAAGCATATTCTGCTCCAAATTTCTTAGCATGGTTAAACATTTTATTGGACAAATCTGGTCCTAAAATACTTTCAAATCCAGGAAAGTTCTCTATCTCTTCTGTATTTGCCATCTGTCCACCTGGAATACCTCTTTCAATCATTAATGTAGAAAGATCCGCACGAGAAGTGTAAACAGCAGCTGTCATTCCAGCTGGACCAGCACCAATAATTATTACGTCATAAATTTTTTCTTCTGACATTATTTCGACCCCCTTATCAATCACAAGCTTAAGTTAGCTTGATAACTTCATTATTATACTAAATTCCATAGCAATGAAGATAATTTTCATAATTTAATTATAGTATGACCATCTATTACTATCCTATAAGACCCCTAGAATTTCGTCCAAAAATTTGCTCATAAATCACAAATCAACCTATAAAAAAAACCATTGGCATATATCCAATGGCATTATGCTAATGATTTTGTGAATAAGACCTATTGAGAAACAGGCGAAACATATTCTTTTAATAATTTAACATATTTTTGCAAAGTGGATGTAGACAATCCATATTGTGTAGCAATTTGTTGCTGAGAAATTTTTTCTTTCCGTAATTGATGCCACAAATAATCAATAGCTGCAGCACTTGCACTACAGTTTTTAATAAGGACTCCCTCATTTTGCATTTTTAAAAAAGCAGAGAACCAAGTTAAATACAAATTTGCTTCCTCTATACCAATCGGATGATTATTTCTATACATCGTTTCTGCAGTAACATGGGCTGCTAACAGATATGGATTATTTGGTTCCTTTCCATTTTTCACAAATGAAAGATAATCTCTTTCCAATGCAGTACGCTGCTTTCTTTGTAATGGGGCAACAGAGGAAAGAATTGTTTCTCTTTTACTGGATACAGATGTTAAAAAGGCAGCAAATATTCTTTCTTCTATATGATCACTTTCAAATCTTTTTAATATTGAGGAAAGATGGTTCTCAAATCCATCCAGTTTATTATTAGTTTGGTTCCACGGCTCTTGTCCTTCTTTTTCAGGATTTTGTGAAATAACTTTTTTCCAGGCTTTTTTTGCTGTTTGCTCTTTTCCGGTAAAATAAGCAGCATAAGCTAGCCAATAATAAAAAGAAACATCCCCTTGAAATCCCATCTTGTGGATTTTTTTCAACCAATAATAAGCAAGTTCATATTCACGAACAAGGGAGAATGTTGTACCAAGCTTAAACTGATGATCGATAGAAATTGGTTTAATCTTCCCAAGAACATCTGTTAACTCTTTCACTTGATCAACTTTATTTTCATAATAAGCAAATACAAGCTTATTACATAAAGCATGTAAATTCCCTAAATTCTTTTCTAATACATAATTCAAAATATCATTTGCTTTACTCGAATCCCCTAAATAAAAGTGTGCTAAAGCCAAATTATTATGTGCAGACCAGTATTCTGGATAGTCTTGAATCACTTTTGATAGAACTTCAGCAGCTTTTGCAAAATTACCAGTTTCGAGTAATTCCCTTGCCTGTTCTTGTCTAGAAATTAAGTCCTCTTCATTGTAGGCATCTTCTTCTAGCTCATCAGACTCTATTGATAGTATTTCCATCAAGTCTTCTGTCTCTTCCACAAATTCTCCATCTTCTGCAAGATCTAAATATAATTTAGCATGATAATACGCATCCTTAAAAAAACCTAAGTGAGCATAATTATTTGCAAGAAAATAATAACAATCAGCCATGTTTTCATCTAATTCTTCTATAATAAGATGAAGAAGCTCATTAGACTTCTGGTACTCTCCTACATCTGCATATACAATTGCAAGCTGGCATGCAATCATTGGTTCACCTGGTTCTAATGCAAGAGCTCTTTTCAGATATTTTAATGATTTATAGTAATCTCTTTGATTATATGCCTTAATACCTTTGGAAAAATAATATTCGCCTGTAGGATTAAATGGAATAAGTCTACCCACTGGTTGTACTATTCTTGAGTTTTTATTCATAAATCCTCCAAAATCTATAAGCTCTTTTCAAAAAAGGGCTTCATAAACAAAATAATATGTTAATAGTATGATAAAATACAGTTCAACCAAGCTAGTATAACACAATTGGGGTCGTTCAGAGAAGATGCATTCTTCTCTCCTGTAAAAGTGGATAAAGCTTCTTATTTTTTCCATTATAATAAGAAAGGGGCCTTCAAGCAACGGATTTATTTGATTTATTCCTATTAAAAAAGCTAGAAATATTTGGATATATTTCCAGCTTTCAAAACTTAAGTAAATCTATTATTTTGCTTCTTTTTCCTCATGGCGAGATTCTAACACATTAAGAATCTCTGAAAATGGCAATTTTTGCTCTCTTAATAATACAAATAAGTGGTAAATTAAATCAGATGCTTCCCATTTTAATTCTTCGGGATCTCTATTTTTAGCTGCTATGATAACTTCAGCTGCTTCTTCTCCCACTTTTTTCAGAATCTTGTCTACTCCCTTTTCAAATAAATAAGTAGTATAAGCTCCTTCTGGACGATTAATTTCTCTTTCAGCAATTACCTTTTCTAAATTTGCTAATATTTGATAATTGGCATCTGATACATTTGTTTCTTTATTTTGATAAACACTTTCTACAAAACAACTTGTTGTTCCATTATGGCATGCTGGACCATTAGGTGAAACTAAAACAACTAATGCATCTTGGTCACAATCATATTTAATTTCATTTACTACTTGTGTATTACCACTAGTGGCACCTTTATTCCAAAGTTCTTGTCTAGAGCGACTGTAAAACCATGTTTCTCCAGACTCTACTGTTTTTTGTAAAGATTCTTTATTCATATAGGCTAATGTTAATACTTCTTTTGAAGCAGCATCTTGTACAATTGCTGGAATTAATCCCTTTTCATCAAACTTTAAATCATTTATATTCATCGAACAAGCACTCCTTCGTCTTTTAAATAGTTTTTCACTTCATGAACAGAAGTCTCTCTATAGTGAAAAATAGAAGCTGCTAATGCAGCATCCGCTTTTCCTTCACGGAAAGCTTCCTCAAAATGTTCAGCATTTCCTGCTCCACCAGAAGCTATTACTGGAACAGACACTGCTTCACTAACTGCCTTTGTTAGTGCAATATTAAACCCTTTCTTTTCTCCATCTGCATCCATACTTGTTAACAGAATTTCTCCTGCTCCTAAAGCAACTGCTTCTTTCGCCCATTCTACTACTTCTTTATCAACTGGTTTTCTACCACCATGTGTATACACACGCCATGATCCTAACTCTTCATCAAATTTAGCATCAATCGCAACTACTATACACTGAGCACCGAAAAAATTAGCTCCCTCTTTTATAAGAGCAGGATTTAGTACTGCCGCTGTATTTAAAGATACTTTATCTGCACCAGCTCGTAGTATCCGCTTCATGTCTTCTAATGAGTTGATACCTCCACCAACGGTAAAAGGGATAGCAAGTTCAGAAGCAACTTCCTTTACTACCTCTACCATAGTCTTTCTTCCTTCATGAGAAGCAGAAATATCAAGAAAGACTAGTTCGTCTGCACCTTGTTCATCATAAAAACGAGCTAGTTCGACTGGATCGCCGGCATCTCTTAACTGAACAAACTGTATTCCTTTCACCACTCGCCCATCTTTCACATCTAGGCATGGAATGATCCGCTTCGTTAACATCCTTAATCCCCCTTACAGTTGATCCAAATGATACTATTAAACACTTTTTAAGGCCTCTTGAAGATTAAAACGTCCTTCATATAATGCCTTTCCAATAATTGCACCAGCGACACCTTTAGAATGTTGCTCTTTTAACTCTTGAAGATCACGTATACTACTTACTCCACCAGAAGCTATTACTTGTTTCTGTGTAACCATAGCTAGCTCACTTATAGCAGAAATATTTGGTCCACTAAGCATTCCATCTGTAGCAATATCCGTAAAAATAAAAGTTTCACATCCAGCATCAGCAAATTGCTTTCCAAGATCGACTGCTTTTACTTCTGACGTAGAAATCCAGCCATGTGTAGCTACATATCCATTTTTAGCATCTATTCCTATCGCAATCCCATTTCCATATTTTCTTACCATTTCCATTGCAAATGTTGGATTGGAAACTGCAATACTTCCTAAAATGACTCTTGTAACTCCGTTTTCCAAATAATGAACGATATCCGCTTCTGTTCTAATTCCTCCACCTATTTGTACATTAACACCAAGTTGTTTTGCTGCTTCAATAACAAATTGATCATTTACTCTTCTTCCATCCTTTGCTCCATCCAGATCAACCATATGTATCCAGCTAGCCCCTTGACTAGCAAAACTTTTTGCCATTTCGAAAGGGGAATCACCATAAACAGTTTCTTTATCATAATCTCCTTGTAGCAACCTTACGCATTTTCCGCCTCTCATATCTATAGCCGGATATAGTGTAAAACTCATCTCATTCACCCTTTTGTATTAAATTCGTAAAATTACTTAATAAACGCATGCCTAATTTGCTACTCTTTTCCGGATGAAATTGCATTCCGTAAACATTTCCGATTCCAACAACAGCAGGTACCTCTTTATCATACGAGCAACTTGCAATTACGACCTCTTCTTTTGTTTCCGCATAATAAGAATGAACAAAATAAACATAATCATCTTCTAAATCGTTCTTTATTAATGAATCTTTTTTAAAGTGAATCTTATTCCATCCCATATGAGGAACTTTATAAGATTCGCCATTTTCCATAACACCAGGAAATCTGACTATTCTTCCAGGAAGTAACTTTAATCCTTCACTCTTGCCAAATTCTTCACTTTCTTCGAATAGAAGCTGCATTCCTAAACAAATTCCTAAAAGAGGTTTACCTGTATCTACGAATGATAGAATCATATCAGACAATCCAGTTTCTTTTAATTTTGTCATAGCATCTTTAAATGCACCAACTCCTGGCAAAATTAACGCATCTGCCTTTAGAAGTTCCTCTTTATCTTCAGAAATAAAATAAGGTGTATTTAATCGCTCTAAAGCCTTACTAACACTAAATAAATTTCCCATTCCATAATCAATGATTCCAATCATTTACAGCATTCCTTTCGTTGAAGGAATTCCTTTAATTCTTGGATCAATAGTAGTTGCTTCATCTAATGCACGAGCTAACGCTTTAAAAATAGCTTCTATCATATGGTGAGTATTCTTTCCATAGTGAAGAACAACATGTAGATTCATTCTTGCTTCTAAGGCAAATTTCCAGAGAAATTCATGAACAAGCTCTGTATCGAATGTTCCTACTTTATCACTTGGAAATTCTGCTCGAAATTCTAAATGTGGACGATTACTTAAATCTATTACTACTTGTGCTAATGTTTCATCCATTGGAACAAAACTATTCCCGTACCTTTTTATTCCTTTTTTATCCCCTAAGGCATCTTTCAATGCCATACCAAGACAAATACCAATATCCTCTGTTGTATGATGATCATCTACTTCAATATCTCCATTTGCCTGAACGGTCAAATTGAAAAGTCCATGTTTGGTAAATAGATCGAGCATGTGATTCATAAATGGAACACCCGTATCAATTTCTGCAATACCATCTCCATCTACATTTAACGAAAGCTGAATATTTGTTTCACCTGTTTTTCTGCTAATTGCTGCTGTTCTTCCCAAAAAAGATTCCTCCTTACTTTTTCCATCATCATTTATAATAAATTGTCTTCACATATTTTTTTGTTGTTAGAATTTATTTCTAGCTTCTATCGCTCTAGCATGTGCTTCTAATCCTTCTAACCTTGCAAACTTAGCTATTTTATGGGCATTCTCTTCAAATGCTGATTTGCTATAATGAATGACACTTGATTTTTTCTGGAAATCGTCTACGTTTAACGGATTAGAGAATCTTGCAGTTCCGTTCGTTGGTAAAACATGATTTGTACCAGCAAAATAATCTCCGACAGGTTCCGAACTATATCTTCCTATAAAGATAGATCCTGCATGGCGAATATGTTCTAGTATGAGATACGGAGCTTCTGTCATAATTTCTAAATGCTCCGGAGCAATCGTATTAATCACTTCTACTGCTTTTCCCATTGTCTCAACAACTACAATCATTCCATAGTTTTCAATCGATTTCCTTGCAATTTCTTGACGAGGGAGATCACCAAGTTGTTTTTCTACTTCTTGTGATACTTCTTCTGCTAGATACTTGGAAGTTGTAACTAAAACGGAAGAGGCTCTTTCATCATGCTCTGCTTGGGATAATAAATCAGCTGCTATCTCTTTTGCTACTGCAGTATTATCAGCTAAAACAGCAATTTCACTAGGGCCAGCAATCATATCAATTGCCACATCTCCAAAGACTTCTCTTTTTGCTAAAGCAACAAAAATATTTCCAGGTCCCACAATCTTATCTACACTTTTAATGGACTCTGTACCATATGCTAAAGCAGCAATTGCTTGTGCGCCGCCTACTTTATATATTTCTTTTACTCCAGCTATATCTGCTGCAACTAGTACGGCACTAGGTAACTTTCCATTATCATTAGGAGGAGAAACCATCACAATTCTTTTTACACCAGCAACAGTTGCAGGGATAACATTCATTAATACAGAAGACGGATATGCTGCTGTTCCACCTGGTACATAGACACCAACTGAGTCTAACGGCAATATTCTTTGTCCTAACATGGTTCCATTTTCTTGTGTAAAGTTCCAAGACGTCTTCAACTGCTTTTGGTGGTAAACTGTAATATTTTCCGCAGCTTCCTTTATAATAGAAATCATTTCATCATCTATTTCTTCATACGCTGCTTTTATTTCCTCTTCACTTACAACGAGATTCGTTAATTTGGCACCATCCCATTTTTCGGTATATTCTTTTAATACAGAATCACCATTTTGTTTTACATTCTCTATTATTTCAAGCACTATTTTCCGCTGTTCCTCTGTTCCAGCATCAACAGAGCGTCGTAAATTAATTTGATCTATTGCTGTAATAATCTTCAATGGAATCACTCCTTCCTCTATTATTTCGCAGACTCTTTCTCTTTCACCACGTCCGTTAATCTATTTACTAATTCACTAATTCGTTGTTCTTTCATTCGATAGCTGGCAGGATTAACAATTAATCTAGAAGTTATATCTACAATTCTCTCATATTCAATTAGACCATTTTCGACCAATGTTTTTCCCGTAGACACAATATCTACAATTCGATCAGTTAATCCAATGATTGGAGCCAACTCTATAGAACCATTTAACTTAATAATTTCTACTTGAGATCCTTGTTCACGGAAATATGCTGCAGCCACATTTGGATATTTTGTTGCGATTCTTGGCGCAATTTCATTAAGTTCTGTATTCGGAAGTCCTGCTACCGCTAAATAACATGCACTGATATGCAAATCTAGCAGTTCATATACATCCCGTTCTTCTTCCAACATAACATCCTTACCTGCAATACCAAGATCTGCAACACCATGTTCCACATATGTTGGAACGTCCATTGGTTTTGCTAGTATAAAACGGAAATTTTCCTCTTCTACATTAATAATTAATTTTCTGGAATCATCAAATTCTGCCGGTAACCGGAAACCAGCTTCTCTTAGAAGATCTGCTGCTTCTTCAAAAATTCTCCCTTTGGGCATAGCGATCGTTAAAATATCACTCATTTGACAACCTCCATTCCTGCTTTTCCTACTAATAAAGTAATTTCATTATATTGCTTTGTACATGCGTCTACATCTTTAACACCATTTATATCTTGGGTAATCACTTGAATACCTGCAGATCTTTTCTCTTTTGCAAGTTGAAAGGCTTCTTTTCTTCTTTCATTACTAAATAAAATACATTCAATGTTGTTTGATTTTTCGATTCTACCTAGTGCTTCTAGTAATCGATCTACACGTATAGCAAATCCAGTTGCTCCAGTTTTCTTACCAAACTTCTCTAGCAATAAATCATATCTACCACCACTACCTATTGGAAAGCCTACACCTTCTGCATATACCTCATAAACAATGCCAGTGTAGTAACTCATATGACTTACAAGGGAAAGATCAAAGCGAACCTTTCCTTCCACTCCATAATCAACAAGAATATCCCAAAGCTGTTGTAACTCTTCAATTGCTTTAGAACCTTGGTTACCTTCGATTAATTGTTTAGCAAGGGAAATCACTTCTTGTGTACCTCTTAATTTTAAGAAATCATGTAATCTTTGCTTATCAATACTAGATAGAGCCAATTGTTCCACATGTTGTCTGTATCCTACGTAGTTTTTCTCATAAAGATATTTAGTCAAACTTTCCGCTCTTTCTTTTGTTCCAAGAATTTGTTGAAAAAAGCTCTGGACAAATCCAATATGGCCTACAGAAACTTGATAATTTTCAACACCAGCTTCTGCTAGTGACGCTATCAATAATGAAATGCCCTCACCATCTGCACTAATCGTTTTATCGCCAATATACTCTACCCCTATTTGCTCAAACTCTGCCGGTCTCCCACCCTCTCTTTGTTGGGAACGAAAAACAGATGCATTATAAGCAAGACGTAATGGCATTTCTTCTGTTAATAGCTTGGATGCAGCTACGCGAGCAATTGGTGCAGTCATGTCAGGTCTTAGTACTAACGTATGACCTTGCTGATCTAATAGTTTAAATAGCTGTTGGTCTAAAATAGCAGAAGCAGTACCAACCGTTTCATAATATTCTAATGTTGGAGTTTCAATGAACTGATAACCCCATTTCTTAATTTCCGTATCTATCTTTTGTTTCAAGTTATATTTTCTTTCATAAATAGCAGGCAATGTATCTCTCATACCTAATGGCTTTTCAAACATAAATAAGCTACTCATTCCATACACCTCTCCAGTCAAATTTCCGCCACGCTTTAGTTCGCTAATATGCTAACAAATTAAAGAAGTTGTTCTTAGTTTACTCTTCTCCCTTAAATTGGTCAAGGGAAAATAACTGATAAAAGAATGACTTTTTATTCTTTCGATAATTCAGTTAATTTAATCTACACTTATCGGAAATTAGGTTGGTTTTTGCTCACTATTTGGAATAGATACTTTCTAATTTTAACGACTATTTTTTTCTTCTTCAGATAGCTAATCCTATTCCAATGGAAAATCGGCCTTGCTTATACAATTTAACAACTTATATAAAAATAAATAGCCTATCCACATCTTAATAGATAAAGATAGGCCACTTTGTATTTATTCTTCTAGAACATAAGAAGGTTCATTCTGTCTTCGTTCTTCCATTTCCTCTGCTGAATAAATGACCCTCATTGGATTTCCTCCAACAAAACTTCCTGCTGGTACATCCTTATGGACAAGCGTACAGGCAGATACAATAGCACCATCACCAATTTTAACACCAGGTAAAATAGTTGAATTAGCGCCAATCATCACTTCATCACCAATCTCTATTTCCCCAATTCTATACTCTTCGATTAAATATTCATGGGCAAGAATGGTGGTATTGTATCCTATCACACTGTTTTTACCTACTTTAATTTTTTCTGGGAACATAATATCTACCATTACCATTAAGGCAAAAGATGTATGTTCGCCAACCTTCATTTTTAAAAGCTTTCGATACAACCAATTTTTGACCTTTAAAAAGGGAGTGTATCTTGCTAATTGAATAACAAGAAAATTTTTGATTACTTTTAAAAAAGGGACGGTTTTATAAACATGCCATAATGAGTTTGATCCACTAACTGGATATCTTACCGTTCTTCTCATCTATCTCTCACTTCTGGGATAGAAAGTAACTCTTGCATATTATCAAAAATATAGTCTGGATTATATTCTTGTAAAAATGCTTTCCCTTTCAATGACCAAGACACCCCTGCAGTTAATGTCCCTGCATTTTTCCCTGAAAGAATATCATGCTTGTTATCGCCAACCATAATTGCTTCTTCCGGAGATGCTTGTAATTGTTCAAGAGCAAGAAGGACTGGCTCTGGATCAGGCTTTGCCTTCTTTACATGATCTAATGCAACCACTACATCAAAAAATTCATCTAACTTAGTCAATTTCAGTCCCATTTCTACTACATTCAATAATTTTGTTGTTACAATTCCAAGTTTAAATCCCATTTCCTTCAATTCTTTGATAGTATCGTATACATCATCAAAAATAGTCACAATTTTATCATGATTAGCGAGATTATATGTACGATACATAGCAATCATTTCTTCTGCTTTAGCAGGATCAATTCCTTCAAAAGTCTCTTTTAAAGGTGGACCCATAAATGGTAAAACATCTTCTCGATTATATTTACCTGGGTAATAGTGATTCAAAGTATGTAAATAAGAAGAAATAATTAATTCATTTGTATCAATTAGTGTTCCATCTAAATCAAATAAAGCCGTATTAATTTTTCGTGTCAAAACCTACATCCCTTTCTAAACCCACATAATGTAAACTAAGAATGCTCTTAAAGTAATAGGTCACCTAAATGGATGTTCATCCATTCGTATCTAAATAATGATTTTTCGCCATTCCACTTTTTCTTCTAAAGATCATCGATCCTAGTGCAATAATAATAAGAGCTAAGGAAATTAATTGCGCCATTCTGAAATCACCAATCATTAAACTATCTGTTCTCATTCCTTCTATAAAGAATCGTCCAATGGAATACCAGATTACATAAGACAAGAAAATCTCTCCGTTTCTTAGGTTTACTTTACGTAGTATTAGTAAAATAACGAACCCTAGTATATTCCATAACGATTCATATAGAAATGTCGGATGATAGTATGTACCATTAATATACATTTGATTAATAATGAATTCAGGTAAATGTAAACCTTCTAAGAAAGAGCGAGTGACTTCTCCACCATGTGCTTCCTGATTCATAAAATTTCCCCAACGTCCAATAGCTTGTCCAAGAATAATACTTGGTGCAGCAATATCAGCCATTTTCCAGAAGGAAATACCTTTTTTCTTTGTAAATATGTATGTTGTTAGAATAGCTCCAATTAACGCACCGTGAATAGCTATTCCACCATTCCAAACTTTTGGTATATCACCTATATGATTTTTATAATAGTCCCATTCAAACAGAACATAATAAATTCTTGCACAGATGATAGAAATCGGAATGGCCCATAGCATTAAATCAGGAAAATCATCTTTGCCTAATCCTCTTCTATTTCCTTCACGCATAGCGAGTACAAGAGCAAGAATAAGACCACATCCAATAATGATGCCATACCATCTTATATCTATTGACCCCAATGAAATTGCTATCGGATCAATTGGTTTAATATCCTCCATCTATTTTCCTCCTATTTTTTAGAAGGACCTTTCTTTTGTAAAGAAAGCCCCTTCCATTTTGAGATTACTTATCTGAAATAACATTCGCTAACTTATTCGTAAATTGTTCAGCTGCGTTAACCCCCATACGCTTAAGTCGGAAGTTCATTGCAGCTACTTCAATAATAACAGCTAAGTTCCGTCCAGGTCGTACTGGTATAGTCAATTTCGTTACTTCTGTATCAATGATCTTCATCTTTTCTTCATCTAATCCTAAACGGTCGTATTGCTTGTTCTGCTCCCATAGTTCGAGAGACATAACCATTGATATCTTCTTATGGCTACGAACAGCACCTGCACCAAATAATGTCATAACATTGATAATACCTAAACCACGAATTTCTAATAAATGTTCGATTAACTCTGGTGAACTTCCAACAATTAAATTCTCATCTTCTTGTCTTATTTCCACACAATCATCAGCTACTAATCGATGACCTCTCTTAACAAGTTCTAATGCCGTTTCACTTTTACCAACACCACTTTTACCAGTTATGAGTACTCCAACTCCATAGATATCTACAAGTACTCCATGAATAGCAGTTGTCGGAGCTAATTTTCGCTCTAAAAAGTTAGTTAAGCGACTGGAAAATAGAGATGTTTTATGCTTTGTGCGCAAAAGTGGGACAGCTAATTCCTCAGATGCTTCTATTAGTTCAACAGGAACTTCCATGTTTCTTGTAATAATGATTCCTGGTGTTGTGTCGCTACATAACTTATATAGTCGCTCATTTCTATCTTCATCTGTTAATCTTTCAGCAAAAGTTAATTCTGTTTTTCCTAATAACTGAACACGCTCAGCTGGATAGAAGTTGAAATAGCCAGCCATTTCTAAGCCTGGTCTAGATATATCACTAACAGTAATTGGTCTGTTGATTCCTTCTTCACCACTAATAATTTCTAAATCAAATTCTTCAATAACATCTTTAATTAATACTTTAGCCATGGAGCTCCTCCTTCAAGGTTCACTGCTGTTTATTGTCAAAATACAATAGCTGATACACTATATAAGTATAATCAAGTTTGCCTTTCATTTAGCAACCATTGCACATTCACTTTATTTTAGCATTATTCAATTAATATATGCTAGATATCATACTTAAAATATGGGAAACCTGTTCAATAAATACAATATTATTCAAAAAAGAAAAAAAGCCGCCTTATAAAAGTATTATCCCTTCAAAAGGAACAGCTACTTTAAGGCGGCTTTCATCATTTTTTCGCTCTAAGAACCGTATTTTGGACAACCAAGTTGCACAGAGAAAGCAGAATACTAAAAAATAAACTCATACTAAAACTGGATATTTCAAAACTTTCTCCCATTAAATGATCTGTAAGAGATAAGGTAATGGCGTTAATAAAAAATAAAAATAAACCAAGGGATAAAATCGTTACTGGTAGAGTCAATACGATCAGTATCGGTTTCACAATAATATTTAACAAAGATAAAATAATGCTTGCTCCTATTGCAGCACTAATCCCTGATAAATAAAACGATTCTTTAAACAATCCTGCTAAAGCTATGAAGAAAACAGCATTTATTAATATTCCAATAATCCATCTCATCTATCTACACCTCGTTAGGCATTACAAAAATTAAGATTAGATAGATGAACACTAATGGAAAAAATCCTGTCGCAAAAATCCCAATAATAAATACCATCCTTAATACATTGGCATTTATATTGAAACGATTGCTAAGTCCTCCAATAACGCCTGCAAGCTTTCTATTATGCTTTGAACGAGTTAACTTCAATTATTCTTCACTTCTTCCCTCTATCTTATTAATTTTAATAGAACCTGTTTTCGTATTTGCTTCTATTTTTGTTCGTTTTTCACTAGTTTGAATAGATTGAAATCTTAATGTCTTTTGTAGTACATCATTTTTTTCATCTATTATTTGTATACCCTCTAATTCTACATTAAATCCACCAAAATTAGTTCTTAATTCGCCTGTAACAGCAAGCGTCTCTGGTACTGATACTTCGATACTTCCAGTTGTTCCTTGTAGTTCAATAAATTCGCATTCATCGGAATAATTTGTACAGAAAATACCTCCATTAAAGGATTGCAAATCCACCTTTTGAAAATAGCCATCTACTGAAATAGCTCCATTAATTGTTTCAGCATCCAATTTGTTTATAGTACTTTTTTCTATTGTAATGGCTCCATTAGCTGCATCTGCTTCTACCTTATTATTCTGCCCTGCTTTTAATAGAATCTTTCCGTTTGCAGTTTTAGCATAAAGCTGTTCAGAATGTAAGTCAACGGTTGTGATTGGTCCCATAAATAGTCTAATAATAGCAGATTCATATTGTGTTTTAGGTATATATACTTTGGTTTTCACTTTCATCCATTTATGATTAGTTTTCACTTCAAGTATTTGTTCATCCACATGAACAAATACCTCTTCCATAAAAACCTTTTTTGCTTCTTCAGGAGATTGTACTCGATAAACCTTTGCTTTACATTCAATACTTACTTCTTCTTGGTCCCATGGAATAAGTTCTACTTCACCATTTGGAATATCAATATCGATCTTCTTAGGGACAATATTAGCATACTGAAATATATGTGACACTTCTTCGTGGTGACCGAAATTAAAATCAAGATCCACTTCTTTTACTTTTTTTATGGTACTATCTACAAAATCAAAAATTTTCCCTTTTGCTGCTTGAAAATTGAATCCTGAGTTCGTTTGCGTTTCTTTCTTTTTCTCATAAAACTTCTTTTCATTTAGTAACTCTTCTAACACTTTTTCTTCATTGGTAGGTTGGTTAATTGACTCATCCGCTTTTTCTAATAACCGTAACGCTTCATCTACAGTTAGCTTTCCACTTTCTACTAATTGTAAAATTCTTTTTTTCTCATCTGCCATATCCCATTCCTCCATTTTCGTTTATGCCAAAATGTATTTTTTATCTACACTAATACTTGCTACATTTGCAAGTATCAAAAGTAAAGTATTTACCAAGATAAAAACAGTAATTTTACTATAAAAGAACATCTGTTAATGAATAAAGGTAGACTATAATTGTTCCATTAAAAGCGGAATATATATGTCTGTCTTTTTATATACGATAAACAAATCAAAAAAGTTTCATTTATCACTTCATCTATTGTTCTCTATATTCATATGTAGCATTATTCTATTTCAGAAGAAATTCTAATAAACGAAAAATGAATGTAACAATGGAACAAGTAAACACGAAGGGGCCAGACCTACAATACACTTTATCCATCCTAGCAGTTGCATATTCATTAGAAACTACTACAATTGGATAATGCTTGTGAGATCAGACCCCTATTTTAGTCTACATTAATAAAACTTTAATTAATGTCTTTCATTATTACAAACGGTATATATATTTAGTTTGTTGCTACTTTAGAAGCTTGTTCAATAATATTTTCCATGCGCTTTTTGTCTCGTTCTAAAACCACGTTTAAATATTTCCCAGTATAAGAACCCTCTAATTTCGCGATTTTTTCTGGTGTACCAGTACCTAATATCGTACCACCTTTATCTCCGCCTTCTGGCCCTAAGTCAATAATATAATCTGTAGTCTTAATTACATCTAAATTATGTTCAATTACAAGTACTGTATCACCATTTTCAACTAATCTTTGTAGTACAAGTAAAAGTCTAGAAATATCATCTACATGCAAACCAGTTGTCGGCTCATCTAAAATGTAAAAAGTTTTCCCTGAGGATCTTCGATGTAATTCCGACGCTAATTTTACTCGCTGTGCCTCTCCTCCAGATAAAGTAGTGGCTGGTTGTCCAAGTTTAATATAGCCTAGTCCTACATCTACTAGTGTTTGTAGTTTACGATTAATTTTAGGGATATTCTCAAAAAATGCCACTCCATCTTCTACTGTCATATCGAGAATATCGGAAATACTTTTTCCTTTATATTTCACTTCTAATGTTTCTCGATTATACCGTTTTCCGTGACATACCTCACAAGGAACATACACATCTGGAAGAAAGTGCATTTCGATTTTTATGATTCCATCTCCACGACATGCTTCACATCGGCCGCCTTTTACATTGAAGCTAAACCGTCCTTTTTTATACCCACGAACTTTTGCTTCATTAGTGGAAGCAAATACATCACGGATATCATCAAATACTCCTGTATACGTAGCAGGGTTTGATCTAGGTGTACGACCAATTGGCGATTGATCAATATCGATAACTTTTTCTAACTGCTCGATTCCCTTTAGTTCTTTATGCTTTCCAGGTTTGACTTTAGCACGATTTAGTTTTTGAGCTAATCCCTTATGGAGAATCTCATTTACTAGTGTACTTTTTCCGGAGCCAGAAACACCTGTAACAGCTATAAACATTCCTAAAGGAAATTTCACATTTACATTTTTTAAGTTATTTT
>DATMFU010000147.1:0-4427 GCA_035556015.1 Niallia sp.
TAATCTTTCATTTGGTGAAGCGTATGGCGTTCATATTAAAGAATTACGTCTTTTAGCAAGAGCCGTTTTTGTTATTGATTCAAGTGATAAGGTTACATATGTTGAATATGTAAACGAAGTTTCAAATCATCCTGATTATGATGCAGCAATTGAAGCTGTTAAAGCAGCACGATAAGTAAAAAATAAAACTAGAAAAAGGAGGGTACCATAAATTGGCCTCCTTTTTTACTAGTTTCAAAAGTTTGACCACATACATTGTATACATATTTGGTTCGAGTGTAAAAGGAACATCGAATAAGAATAGGGAAATTGATATAGCTTATCTTTCCGATCAAGAGATTAATGAATACGAAAACTTTATGTTGGATCAAGATTTAGCAGGGAAAATAAATTTTGATGTGGATTTAATTGATTTTAAAAAAAGCTTCAACAGTATTTCAGGGTCAAGTAATTAGCACAGGTAAAGTAATATACAATATTAAGAACTATATGCATAGCTAAATCAATACTTGCTTCACATGTAAAACTATTATGTAAGGATATGTATGGTCTAAACCTAAAGGTGTAAATGAAACGTCATAAACCGTCGATATGAGGATGTATGACGTTTTTATAATTTTTTCTATAAATTTGAATCCACGTATTCATTTATAAACTTATAATATGCTTAATTAACTTCTACTTTAATCCCATACTCATTAAAAGCCTTTTTCATTTCTTCTTTTGCTTTTTCTTCATCATCACCATGAATTTCTAATGTATACTGAGTAGAATTAGACATCAAGGATACACTTAGGCCAAGAAAACTTTTTACATCAATTATTTTTTCTTCTGCATGCAGGACAATACTTGATTTAAATTTGTTTGCAGTATTAACAATCGAAGCCATATCCTTTACATTAATTGAGCCTGATTGTAAAGCTTGTGCTAATTTTGATGCATTAGATGCTCTTTTATTAAACTCCATTATTTAATGCCTCCTTAATAAACGGTTTGTGTTTAGTTTAAGTATACCATTGAATATGAGTGTAGGGATTATACAGTGAAAATAGACATTTAAACTTTTGAATTCTGAATATTGGCAAAAATAAATTTTCTAAAGAGTTTGACGTTGTTTTTTTCCTTAGAGTATAATTTAATCACAAGTTAATAATTTGTGACGGAGATTAGGAGATTCACGAAAAAGTACCTGTTATGGTGTTTTTTTGTTGAATCTTCTTTTTTCGTTTTAGATGTCTTTTAGAAGAAGCGATGTGAAAATATGAGATTAATACGATTCCCCAGGTTTCGCCATTTGAAAAATCAATTACTAATCCAGAATACTCTAAATATTATTTTGATCATAGGGTTAACTGCAATCGTAACTTATACGATTGCCAAACAGATTCAGATAAAGGAGGCAATAAGATACAATACGATCATGGTCACCCAAATAAGTAAAAGTGTCGATAATATGGCAGAATCCTTTAACCGTGTTATGGATGGCATATCATTTAATACTGACATCCAGAGCCTATTAAAAACTCAATATGAAACGAATCAACAAGAGTACGTATTAAATAAGAATTTAACTTCAAAAGTAACAGATGAAACGATCATGTTCGATGAAGTTGATCTTATCTACTTATACGATACTGAAAGAGTAAGAGTGAATTTAAGGAGAAGGGTGAACAATTCAAACTTCGACTTTTTAAATACTATGGATACAAAGAAATATGATAGAAATGGCAAAGTAACATGGGAAGTTGAGCAATCAGTGATTACAGCTAATAGGAAGATTTACGATATACAGTCAGATAAAATGAATGACATTGGATATCTAACGATGTCCATGAATCAATCATATTTACAGGAAAGGATTCAAAAATTTGATCCAACAGAGGAAAGGCATATCATTATCCTTGATAAAAATAATCATGTTGTTTTATCAAATACAGGCAGCGAAGAATTGAAAGCGGTTACAACATGGCTTTCTAGTAAAAATCAACATGATGATAACTCTAATCCTATTCTTGAAGCTCCTAACTCGGAAAAATTGATTATTAATAAATATCAATCTGACTTAACAGGGTGGAAGATTATTTCGTTAATTAGTTTACATGAGATTTCGGAAGGGCCTGCCCTTATTGGCAAATCGGTTTTTCTAATAGGAGTAATATCTATTATAGTTGGCATTATTGTGATTTGGTTCAGCACCAATTATATCGTCAAACCTATAAATCAACTAAGTGCAGTAATGGATGAAGTAGAAAAAGAAAATTTTAATGTTCAGGTACAGATCGACCGAGTGGATGAGTTAGGAAGAGTAGGAGAAAGCTTTAATAGAATGATGGGGAAAATTAATACCTTAGTTTTTGATATCTATAAGAAAGAGATTAGTGAAAAAGAGGCTCATCTCAGAGCGCTTCAGGCTCAAATAAATCCACATTTTCTCTATAATACATTGGATACAATCAATTGGATAGCTCAATATGGAGATGCTGAAAAGGTGAGTAAAATAACGACAGCTTTAAGTAGATTGTTAAAAACGAGTATAACAAATAATCGTGAGTTTATTAGACTTGAAGAAGAAATGAATTATATTGACGATTATATGGCCATTCAAAGCATTAGATTTCAGGATAAAATTCATTATTCAGTTCATATTGATTCAGAAGTTAAACAATATGTTGTACCTAAATTAATTTTGCAACCAATCGTTGAAAATGCAATGATTCATGGAATAGAAAAGAAAATAGGTAATGGATATATTTTTATTAATGGAATGATTAAAAATAACAAATTACACATACAAGTTATTGATAATGGGGTTGGCATGGATGAACGTACTGTTACAGCACTATTGGAAGGTAAGTACGAGAAAATTGATGAATCAAAAGGTACAGGCAATGGAATTTTAATTGTACAAAACCGTATTCGATTATTATATGGGAAAGATAATGGCCTGAAGATTGAAAGTAATAAAAACATCGGAACGTTGTTTGAAATCGTTTTACCTATCCAAAGGGAGGAGGACTAAAATGTATAAAGTACTTATTTTGGATGATGAACCATTAATAAGTAAAGGCTTGTCTGAGAAAATAGATTGGACAGGACTTGGGTGTGAGATTTGTGGAATAGCCTCGAATGGATTCGAGGGGAAGAAGATGATAGATGAGCTCAATCCTGATATTGTGGTGTCGGATATTGTTATGCCGGGTCATACCGGATTGGAATTGGCTGAGTATGTTCAGCGAAATCAAAAGAAGACGATAATCATTCTATTATCAGGTTACGATGAATTTAGCTATGCTAAGGAAGCACTTCAACATGGTGTTTTTGATTATTTACTTAAACCAACAGACAAAGACGAAGTCAGCTATGTCATAAAAAAAGCAGTAAATAAAATTGAGCAACATAGGGATAAAGAGAAAAATTATGAATATATGGAAACAGCCCTTCAAGAGAGCAAACCCATTATAGAGCAGTCAATATTATATGACATTACTGTTAAAGGGAATATAAATACGCATCATTTAAGAAGAATGGATAACAATAAACTAACCAATGGAAAAGGTGCTGTAATCACAATTCAACTATTTAATGATTTACATCATACTCTCTCTTTTCAACCGATAATAGATTCTATTGAGAAACTATTTTTAAACAAAGGTATTCAAGTAAGAATGATCACACATGATCAGCAACTTCATATTTTGCCTTCTTTATCACAAACCTTACCAAATAAAGTAGTAGAAGCACGATTAAAAGAAGTAGCTGAACGTATTCTATATTTTCTATCTATTGAGGAGCGGTTAATCGTTTCAATTGGTATTGGAGGACTTTACGCTTCCGTAGATTCTTTACATACCTCCTACCTGCAATCTGTTAAAGCGTTGTCAAAGAGTTATTTCACTGGGACGGGTCAACTTCATATTTTTGACGATGAAAAATTAGGACAGATTAATAATCAATTATCATTCAAATCTACGAGCTTTGTGGAAGGGTTTGAAGAATGGGAGCTTGAGGTGCTTTCGAATAGATTTAAAGAGTTATTTGAGATCTTTAAATCTACTTTTGATAAAACGCCTATATTAAATCATTGCTTAGAGTTATTAATTAAGCTAGGTCTTGTTGTATCAAAATGGGATAAAAATTTTGAATTGGAAGTTGGGTATGAACAGCTTGAACGGATTCATACATTTGAAGAATTACGAGATTTTATGTACGAGATCTGTGTAGAGATGAAACATCATCTTTATAAAACAATGAATAATAATAACTTAGGATTAGTAGAGCAAGCAAAACAAATAATCGAACAGCAATATAGTAATCCGGATTTAAATGCACAATTTATTGCTGAAAAACTAAATGTTAGCGTTAGTTATTTGAGTCGGACCTTTAAAAAGGAAACAGAAGAAAATCTAAGTACTTTTTTAACAAATAGA
>DATMFU010000148.1:0-3765 GCA_035556015.1 Niallia sp.
GGAAAAAACGTTATCAAGCTATAATGGTACATTACTTGTTGTTTCCCATGACTACTACTTTTTAGAAAAAATAACAGATATAAAACTTGTCATAAAAGACCAGGGTATTAGCAGGCAGTTTAAGAATGAAAGCCCTAAAGAAAAAGAGGAACAAGAGGAATTACTTTTAAAACTTGAAACTGAGAGACAAGAGATATTGGGGAAAATAAGCTTTATGACACCAAAGGATCCACAGTACAGTGAACTTGATTTGAGATTTAATGAGGTAACAAAGCAGATCGTAGAGTTGAAGAAGAATGGATAGAAAGAGTCAACCTTTTAAAAGAGGGGAAATATTCATCGATAATTTAAGCTTCTTGTTGTATATGAAAAAGGGATAAGAAAGATAGGACGTAGCAACTATAATGTCATTTGACGAATGACCTCAATCAATGGGGTCATTTTTTTATTTGCCTTTTTAAATGTATTGGTGGAATTACTTTACAATTGTTTATAAAAAATTAATACTACATTAATATTCTCAGAATAAAATAGGAAATAATCCCCTTACGAACAAGGAGTAATTATGAATTCAGTCATACATACTAGAGGAAATGCTATCAACCTTTTTTCCTATCTAAAATACATTAAGCACCGTAGACAGCAAGATAGATTGTATTTGAAACGCTTCACAGAATTAAAAAAGATTATGAAAAACCACGCCTTAGATACATATTTTCAGCCAATTGTAGATTTGCAATCGGGAGAAACATTTGGATTTGAGGCCTTAAACCGTCCTGATTACTCAAATTCTTTTTCAAATACCGATCAGTTTTATGAATTTGTAGGGCAAACAAACATTGTATTTCAATTTGAAATCTTTTGTCGAAATCTTTCTTTAAAGCGTTATATTGAAAGATTAACGGAAGATAAAAGAAATCAAAAGTTTGTACTATTTTTAAATATACACCCCCATGTTCTTCTTGATAAAAACTATCATAGTGGTGAAACATTACAATTATTAAAAGAACTCGGGATTTCACCACAACAAGTCGTTTTCGAACTTACGGAAAGAAGTGCAGTTACGGATTTCCAAGAATTTGAAAGGGTACTTTCACATTATCGTTCTCAAGGTTATCGAATTGCTATCGACGATGTTGGGTCTGGGTACAACAGTTTGAAAACAATCATATTCCTTCAGCCGGAATTTATTAAACTTGATCGCTCACTCATTCAAAACATCGATCAGAGCGTCGCTAGTCAACAACTTGTTTCATTAATATATGAGTATGTAAAACTATCAGGAACAAAAGTAGTAGCAGAGGGAATTGAACGTATTGAAGAAATACAGTACCTTCAACAATTAGGAATCCACTATGCACAAGGATATGCTTTAGGTAGACCAGATAAAGAAATCAAGCTAGGAATATGTCCTTTAAAATAAAAATCTTCGCATGGTGATCGTGCAAATAAGGTGAGAAAATGGTGACAAATTTAGGTGAAATGGTAACGAATATAGGCGAAATTGCAAAGAAAGTACCCACTATCAGTCCCAATATAAAAAATAAACAGGTGGATGAAATCTTTACCAAAAATCCTAATATGCGAGGAATTGTTGTCGTTCATAATAATAAGCCAATCGCACATATAACACGAACACATTTCTATCAAAAAATTGGTACTATGTACGGCTATAATCTCTATATGGGTAGAGAGAGTAAATTATTAGCAAAAATAGATCCATTGATTGTCGATTACTTACAACCAATCACCGAAGTGAGTAAGTTAGCAATGCAACGAACAGAAGAAGATTTGTATGACGACGTCATTGTGATACAAAATGATGAATTTTTTGGTGTGGTCAGTATCCGAGCATTATTAATGAAATTCGTAGAAATTCAAGTGGAATTTGCTAGTTTTTTAAATCCGTTAAGCAATTTGCCTGGGAATCATTTAATCGAACAAAAATTAAAAGAATCATTAAAACTACCTCAATTTAGTATCTTATATTTCGATCTTGACTTTTTCAAAACATATAATGATTTATATGGCTTTAATAAAGGTGACAAGGTATTGCTGCACCTAACTGAAATATTAAAAAGAAACATACAACAGCTTGGGTTTTTCTTAGGACATATCGGTGGAGATGATTTTATGGCGGTAATTCCTCAATATGATATCAAAGCAATTTGTGAGAATATTATTCGTGAATTCGATGAGACAATCCCTTATTTTTATGATCAAACCCATTTATTAGAACCCCATTTTAAAGTGAAAGGTCGCTCAGGGCATTTAGAATTGTTTTCAATTATGACATTATCAATTGCCGTATTAACAAATATGGAAATTAAATTTGATAAAGTAGAAGCACTTTCAAATTGTGTTGCTGCAGTAAAACGAAAATGTAAAAAAGTTAAGGGTAGTTGTTATCTAATCGATGAATATGAAATGGCTACGTAAGTGCAAACGGAGGGGTTAAAATTCCCCTTCGTTTTTTATTTACATTTTCTTGTAGTTGCAATGCTTTTTTTGTAATCTACAACAAGAGAGGTGATCGAAATGAATTTTTTGACGGTTGAACAATATCAATTTGTTAAAAAGCAGGCAAAGAAAATTCTGAATACCTGTGTAACATCAAAGGATAGTAAAGTCATTCAGGCGGTACAGATGCTAGTCTCTCAAGAAATTGCTGATAAGCTAGATTCAATTTCAGATGAGAAACAAAAAATCTTGCAGCCAATTTTAACTTTGCAAACAAAAGAACAATTAGAATCATTTATTAATGAATTAAAACAATATGTTATCCCGTTTGATATGCCAACTGAAAGTGAAATAAAGAAACTATTCTTAAAGGATAAAAAGTTAAAACTTCCAAAACTCGATCAATTCGATCCAAAAGAAGTATCCTATTTAAGTTGGTTTGACTCAGGGACGAATCGTAAGTATTTGGTTTATAGAGAAGCAGGAACATTAAAAGGTGTTCGAGGTATCTTTAGTCTGTCTAACAATAAAGGGATTTGTACGATTTGTAATCAACATTCAAATGTTGGGATGATTATGGTTTCGAAAAAAGGCACAGTACTTGGTACGTATACGAAAAGAGGAAATTATATTTGTGAGGATAGTGCGTTTTGTAATATGGCATTAACAGATATGAATCGATTTATTAACTTTATTGATGTTATACAACAAAAGGACTAATGGAGTGAAGAAGGTCATGTAAAGCAGACCTTCTCTTTTTTATTTATAAATATTAATAATTAAGTTGTTCTTAAAGGATGTTTTAATAGAAAATTCTGATAAAAGGTAAATTATACGTTTTTTATTACATAGTTTTTGTTTTAATGATGGGGAGGATGACTTTGTTAATATAATTTGTTGTTTGTAAAATGTTAGCGAAAATGGAGGACGAAACAGCTAATTTTATAAAATAAGCGAATTGTTTGATGATATAAATTTCTAACAGTTTTGCTAGAAAAATAAAATAATAGTTTATTTATCAAATTATTTTTGCTATTATGTAAATTGCTAACATCTATTTTCAGAAAATATAGAATAGATGAAAAAGTATAATAGCAAAAAGGGGGATTTCTATGAAAAAACATAATATTCTTTTGTTATTACTGTTGCTAGCGTTATCTCTAGTATTAGCGGCATGTAACTTCGGAGGAGAAACAAGCACTGAAGAAACAGATGGTACAGAGACAGAGGGGACTGCTGAAGAAGGACCAAAGGAAATTAGTTTAGTTGTTGCTTCAGAACCACCATCATTACACCCACAATTGG
>DATMFU010000149.1:0-6010 GCA_035556015.1 Niallia sp.
TATTCTTTATACTTACGGTCTGTATTTGTTTATGATAATAGCCTGATTCACTCATCAGAATCCCCTTCCCAATTTTGCAAAATCAAATATGCAATGCCAAATGATTCAATCCGATAAAAGTTGGTCACGAAATCATAAGGTAATGCATTATAATATTTTTATTTATGTATTCATTAAAGATTGTCTTAAACGCTATTCGCTATAGACAAGACAAAGTTCTATTCCACATTATATATAACAATTCTAATGAATTCAATCTACCATGAATAGAAGCCTAATGAGTGAATACGATAAATGTTGTAAGGTTAATTTAAATAGTTTTTATCCTTTATATTATTTTCAACAAATATTGCAGTTTTATTACAAATTTCAACAGTCTTATTTGTAGCTTGTCAATAGACGTAAAAAGTTTTAAAATAAAAAAATAGGGAAAGCTAGAATTAACTTTTCGAAATGAACTCAGGATTTCTTTATTCATAAAAAATACTCTCTATATATTTTAGGAGGAAAAAAATGAAAAAGGTTATTACTTATGGTACCTTCGATTTATTACATTGGGGCCATATAAATATCTTAAAAAGAGCGAAAGAATTAGGGGACCATTTAACTGTTGCTCTTTCCAGTGATGAATTCAATGCCATTAAAAATAAAAAAGCATACCATAGTTATGAAAATCGCAAAATGATTCTTGAAGCTATCCGTTATGTGGATGAAGTGATTCCAGAACATGATTGGGATCAAAAAATACGAGACGTAGTTGACCATAATATCGATGTCTTTGTTATGGGTGACGATTGGGAAGGTAAATTTGACTTCTTAAAAGATTATTGTGAAGTAGTCTATTTACCAAGAACAGTAGGAATTTCTACAACTCAAATTAAAAAGGATTTATTTAAAGTAAATGGCTAGGGAATTAGCCATTTACTTATATTTAAAACTATTTTCTTTTCTGTTTATAATAGCGAAACTATTCCCTATGCAGAAGAAAATAGTTTTTTGTGTGTCTTTTATTGAAAATAATATGTATATTTATCAAGAATTAAAGAAACAGTCTAGTACTTCATGTATCATTTTAGCCGATAATAGAACGTACTCTTTTTTTCAGGATAAAGTACATGACGGTGACAAGGTCATACAATTCATACCTAAAAAGCCTATTTCATTTATTAAAAGTATCTATCACTTAGCAACATCCCCTGCTATTGTGTTAGATAATTATTTTGGCTTTTTGTCTGCAGTTCAATTTAAAGAAGGCGTGAAAAAACTACAGATTTGGCATGCAAATGGCGCCATAAAAACATTTGGATGGAAAGATGCAAGTGTAGAAAAAAGATCAGAGCAATCAAAGAAACGATTTGCAAAAGTATATAGCCAATTTGACTATATCATTTCCGGTTCAGAGACAATGTCACAAATCTTTCAAGAGGCTTTTTCAATTTCTAAAGAAAAGATAATACATACTGGCATTCCGCGAACAGATATTTTTTTCGATAAGCAATATATCGAATCGACAAAAGAAAAATTGTATAAAAAATATGCTATATTCAAACACAAAAAAATTATATTGTATGCACCAACCTTTCGAGAAAATGAAGAGGATATATCCGAAGTTTTCCCTTTAAATATTTCTTACTTAAAACAAAAATTAGGATCTGATTACATCCTTCTTATTAAACTTCATCCGAGTATAAATAAAAAGATGAATATAAATCAATATGATGGATTTGTCTATGACTTCTCAGATTATGCCCTTATTAATGATTTACTTTTCATATCAGATATTTTGATTACAGATTATTCTTCGATTCCATTTGAATATTCATTTCTACAAAAACCTATGATTTTTTATCCATATGATTTAGAAGAATATACAAGAACAAGAGGATTTTGGACTGATTACGATTCTTTAGTTCCAGGGCCAGTCGCGTATAATACGGAAGATATTGTGGAAAATATCATCAATTCTTCATTCAATATGGAACAATTAGATTACTTCCATCAAAAATGGAATACCTACTCCATTGGGGAATCAAGTAAGAATGTAGTTGCATTCATTCTAGATATGATAGATAAAGAAAAATAAAAGGTAAGCACTCTACACATTAAAGAGTGCTTACCTTTTTTATATAATTTGTCTTTTTTTGTAGTTATTTTGTTTGTTTTTAATCAGAAAAAAAGCGGTATACATATAGTACAACCAACACTTCAAATAGAAAGGATGATATTTATGAAAATTAAAGCTGGTAGTTGGAGACTATTAAGTGCACAAGATAAACAATTTATCTTACAAACTGTTTCTAGTCTAACTCAATTAAAAGGTAAATTCCACTCTCATTAAGACTCATATAATTCAATTGGTAGCCCGTCAGGATCTGCGAAAAAGGTAAACTTTTTTTGGGTAAATGGATCAATTCGAACATCTTCAACATTTATATGATGAGCCTGCAATGATTGAATCGCTTCTTCTATATTATCTACTTCTAGAGCTAGATGACGTAAACCACAAGCTTCAGGATAACTCGGCCTTTCCTTTGGGTTTGGAAAAGAAAAAAGCTCTATTTTATATACATCATTTATCATAAGGTCGAGTTTATAGGAATCTCGTTCTTCTCGATATACTTCCAAGCAAGGTTTAAATCCCAATATATTAACATAAAAGTTTTTAGAAACCTCATAATTACTGCAAATTATTGCAATGTGATGAATATCATTTACTTTTAACATTCATTTACCTCCTCATCAAGATAAAAAAGCGAAGAAATAGTTTCTATTCCTCCGCAATTTTTAATTATTTACTATGCCAATTCCAAGCACTTTGAATAATTGTTTCTAAGCCTCTTTCAGCTTTCCAGCCAAGCTCTTTATAAATTTTATCAGAGGAAGCAACTAGTTGTGCAGGATCGCCAGCTCTTCTATCTGCAAGAATTACATTTGCCTTTTTGCCTGTTACTGTTTCACAAGTCTCAATTACTTCTTTAACAGAATAGCCAACTCCATTACCTAAATTATAGGTTTCAGCTTCTTTTTGTCCTGATAAAAGGGCTTCAAGTGCTTTTATATGAGCAAAGGCTAGATCTGTTACATGGATATAATCACGGATACATGTTCCATCTTCTGTTGGATAATCTGTACCGAAAACAGAAATAGAATCTCTTTGACCTAAAAGTTGTTGTAAGATAATTGGAATTAAATGTGTTTCTGGATCATGGTTTTCTCCAATTTCTCCAGAAGCATGAGCACCTGCTGCATTAAAATAACGTAAAACCACATAATTAAGGCCATATGCTTGATGGAAGTCTGCTAGCATCTGTTCTACCATTAACTTCGATCTACCATATGGATTAATTGGGGAAGTTAAAGAGCTTTCTTTAATAATTTCCTCTTCAGGAACACCATAGGTTGCTGCAGTAGAAGAGAAAATAAAGTTTTTCACATTATGTTTCATCATCACTTTCAATAGTGTCAATGTGTTTGCAACATTGTTCTCATAATATTTTGCAGGGTCTTGCACCGATTCTCCGACAAGACTATATGCCGCAAAGTGCATAACAGCCTTTATTGGATATTTGCTAAAGATTGGCTCCAAATCTTCTACTTTTCCTAAATCTCCATTAATAAAAGTAGCACGTGAATCTACTGCTTCTCTATGTCCAGTAGCAAGATTATCTAATACTATTACACTTTCTTTCTCTACTAGTTCTTTAACTAGATGACTACCTATATATCCGGCACCGCCAACTACTAATATCATCAAAAAACCCCTTTATATTAATTTCCATTTCATTCTTTTCTTATTTTAGCACAGTCTTTCCCCATTTTTCTCCATTTACGTTAATATTTCTTTAGTAAATATATCTATGAATGCAGCCAACTATTATAAATATTGCTAACAACTCAATTTCACAAAATATTTTTCATTACATCGAGGTTATGTTAAACTATTAATAAAAAATATACTGATTATTTGAGGTGCTATTTATGGAGACTAACCAGCATAATCTTGATCTAGAGGATCACTTATGCTTCTCATTATATGCCTGTTCAAGGGCTATCTTACGACTTTATCGTCCTTATTTAGATAAACTCCAACTAACTTATCCTCAGTATCTTGTTCTAGTGACGTTGTGGAAGAAACAGCACTGCACCATTAAAGAGCTTGGGGAAGCACTTAGTTTAGATACTGGAACACTAACTCCTTTACTTAAACGTATGGAAGCAGCATGTCTCATTGAGCGTCGTCGTGACACAGTAGACGAACGTGTTGTGAACATCCACATTACAGATCAAGGCCAAGCACTACAAGAAAAGGCTTCTTGTGTTCCTCAATCTCTACTTGACGCTTCTGGTATGAATGAGCAGGAACTAAAGGAAATAAATAAGACAATTACACAATTATTACATCAATTGAATATAGCCTCCAAAAAATAAGGACAACCATCTTTCCTTACAAAATAGACAACAATCTTTATAAGGTACTGCAATTATATAAACGGGCTAATTCAACCTAGAAAGAAAAGGAATCTAAAAGGTGAACTGCACCTTTTTTAGATTCCTTTTTGTTTTCTTCTTTTCTGTTTAAACATTGAATAAAAAAAGGCAAGATGGCCGACTACATTTCTTTTCCAAAGTCGTCTTGGCTCTTTTAACATTCTATATAGCCATTCTAATCGTAATTGTATAAATAATTTTGGAGCTCTTTGAACAACTCCTGAAGAGAAATCTAGAAATGCTCCTACAGCAAAGACTAACGAACAATTCAGCTTGTCCCTATTTTCATTAATCCACATCTCTTGCAAAGGCATTCCAAATCCAACTAGCAATATATCTGTTTGCAATTGATTAATTTCCTCAATTACTTGATCAGTATCTTCTTCCTTAAAATAACCATCCTGTGCACCAACAAATTGAAGATTGGAAAACTGCTCTTGTAGTTTAACCCTTGCTTTTTCGGCAATGCCAGGTTTCGCTCCTAAGAGGAAAATACGATACTTCTGTTCCATTTCTTCATTTAATCTATGGAAAAAGGCAGGTATAAAGTCCGTACCATTCAGATTTTCCTTAAACTCAAAACCAAATAATTTAGCGCCAATTTCAATGCCAATTCCATCATTGAGCAGAAAATCAGCATCATTCAATATTGTCCGATAATGAGCGTCCTTTTGGGCAATATTATATCCATGATCATTTAAAAAAAAGATATTCGTTGTTTTTTTTTGTATAAGATTTTCTCTAATATGATTAATTGATTCTACTGTTGTTAATACATTTACGTTGATGTTTCCTAACCATCTTTTATCCATTTATCTATAATCTCCTAGTCGAGAAACTTAATAATTTCACTTTATTATATAAAAAAAAATATGTATTAACAATCTCGAGAGTAAGTATACTTAATAATATACATATGTTGGTAATTGTCGAAATTTTGGGGTTTAAATAAATTTCCTTTTATTTGAAAAGATGATAAAATAATAATAGTTCAAATTATCCAAGACAAAGGCAAACCTCTGAAAAGGTGGGACGCAAAGCTGCAGATCTAAGGTAGAACTTATTTACTATGATGGCTGGGCCACCTTATATATTATAAGGAGGTTATTAAGTTGATTAATGTATTACCTAATCAAGAAATGCCAGCAGGAAGTTTAGATTATGATTGGATAGAATTAATAAAAGAGCCAAAAATCAAGGCTATACTCCTGAAGAAATAAGATCCTTGTTAACTATCTTAAGTAAATAATAAATAGTTATTCATTTACATAATTTAGGCCATTAACATACTGTTAATGGCTATTTTTCTAATAAAAAAAGTGCCTATAATAGACACAATAATGAGGATTATAATACGAGGAGTTCATTGTTTCTCTCTCTGAAAAGGTATGGTTGTTTAAAAAGAATTTTTAAACGAAGTGAAGTTTTGGTGTGAGTAATGTATAGGATGAAAGTCTTAGGATGCTGTGGATGGTCGTACGAAGTCTTGTGAATGTAAAATATATTCTAATTGCTTAATCCT
>DATMFU010000150.1:0-4261 GCA_035556015.1 Niallia sp.
TAAATACAGCCGTTATTAATTTATTTAAAGAGAATGAGCAGTTCCACCTCGTTACTAATAAGGGTAATTACGTAGCGAAAAATATAGTAGTTGCGACTGGTCCCTTTCAAAAGCCCTTTGTACCAGATGTTGAGAAAGATGTCTTAAAAGACATTTTTCAAATTCATGCAGCTCATTATAAAAATCCGACTCAATTAAATGAAGGAACGACTTTAATAGTGGGTGCTGGTAATTCAGGGGTATAGATTGCAACGGAGTTAGCTGAAAGCAGAGAAGTTTATCTATCTGTAGGTAAACGGATGAAATTCCTACCCTATACATTACTGAATAGGAGTGTTTTTTGGTGGTTCCAAGTGCTTGGAGTATCAAAAGCAACTATCCATTCAAAATTGGGGCAGTTTATGAAAAAAAATGATCCAATTATAGGGAAAGAGTTAAAACCACTGCTAAGTAGAGGCGTTGTTAAAAAGGTTTCAAAAGTTTCAAAGGCAGATGGTAAGAGTTTAATTTGTCAAAATGGGGAGAAGGTCCAACCAGAGAATATCATCTGGGCCACCGGTTACCACAATGATTACGAATGGATTGAAATCCCTAACATAATTGATAAAAACAATAATGTAATTCATGATCGAGGCATAACAAAAGAAAAGGGTCTTTACTTTCTAGGGTTATCATGGCAATACCGACGAGGTTCCGCCTTATTATTAGGGGTTGGAGAAGACGCCAAGTTCTTAGCAAATCATATAACTTAATTCATATGAAAAGTTTTAGTGGGGGTCCTAGTTATGGAAAACGATAAGATTTTTATGATGATAAGAGAGTCTATTTTAGTTTTTTCACCTTTAAAAGAAACGGATATTAAAATAGATAGCAATTTGTCCGGAGATTTATCACTGGATTCAACTGACCGTTTAGAACTTGTTTTAGATTTAGAGCAAAAGTTAGATATTAGCATTCCAACTGAGGACTATGGCTGGTGTAAAACGATTGAGGACGTTGTGTTGTTAGTAAAACAAATACAAGCTCAGAACACTAAGGAGGCTGTTAAATGAACTTATCTACTCAGTTAAAAGAACTAGGATTATCCCCATTAAATACATTAGTCGGCAGTGCCCATAACCTTTATAAAATGCCTTTTGATATAGTAAATGAATATAAAGGTAGCATTATCGCAGATAACTTTAACTATCATTATGAAAACAACGAATTTTATCGTGATTTATGTAAGAAGAAAAACATTAGCCCTCAGGATATAAAGGGTTTTAGTGATTTAGCAAAAATCCCTTTAATTCCAGTTCAAACATTTAAACAATGTGATTCTCATCTTCTTATGACATCGAAATTGAACGAAGTTGAATTCGAAATGAGAAGTACAGGAACAAGTGGTATTCCTAGTGTATCTCGTCGTGATCGATTAACGATGGATAGTGCATTTGATAGTGTTGTAACCACCTATAGGGAGTTCTTTAAGTTCTCCAGAGGGATGGGATTATTCCTTTTCCCACCAACTGAAGAAATGCCTGAAATGGGAATGGTAAAAGCACTGAACGTTTTTGCTGGTTTATTAGATGGTAGCGTTAATTTAGTAAAGAAAATAACATTCAACCCCGAAAAAGCTGTAGAAGTCTTACAAAGTTGGGATGGAAAGCATACTAGACATATAGTAGGTCCTCCATTTTTAGTATATAGATTAATTAAATATTGTATGGATCGCAATATTAAACTTAATTTAGAAAAGAATAGCTTTATTATTACGCTTGGAGGATGGAAAAGGTTCACTGGTGAAGAAATTCCACGAGCAGAATTTAATGAGCTTTGTCATGAATACTTAGGTGTTCAATCATACAATGTAAGGGATATGTATGGATTAGTAGAAGCTAATATGCTTGCAGTAGAATGCCATAAACAAGAAAAACATATTCCACCATGGGTACACGTTTCTATGCGTAATCCACACAATGTCTTAGAAGAAGTTGAATATGGAGAAAGAGGCGTTATTGCTATTTATGATCCAACTTCTATTTCTTATCCAGGCTTCATTCTGACAGAAGATGTTGGATATTTAAGAGAGGATACATCTTGTGAATGTGGCCGTAATGGACAGACGTTAGTATATATTTCAAGGATGCCAGGTGTGGAAGTAGGTTGTTGTGCAATTAACCTTGAAAAGTTTATCGAAGAAAAAGAAAAAGGCATGGCTATCAAAGGAGGAATTTAAAATGTTCAATGATATAATCTGTGATCATTTTATGAATCCTAGGAATATTGGTGAACTTACAGATGCGGACTATGTGATTGAAATCAGTAATCCTATTTGTGGTGATACAGTACACATGTATTTAACCTTAAACCAAGAGGTTATCTCCGATGTTGCTTATAGAGCTTATGGATGTTCTACGTCTATTGCTACAGCAAGTATTGTTTCAGAAAAAATAGTTGGTATGTCTAAAGCTGAAATTTCGTCTATCACACGAAATAACGTTGTTGAATGGTTAGGTGAGTTAGAACCTTCACAGCTTCACTGTGTGGATATTGCTTTAAATATTCTAAATCAGTGTGCAAATCCAACAAAAAAGAAATTTGAACAGAAAGAGTTTCTGATAGAAGGGGAAGGTGCATTTTAACAATGCATACACCTATTTATTTTGACTATAATGCCACTACTCCTATTGATCCAAGAGTATTAGAAGGTATGTTACCATATCTTCAAAATCATTTTGGGAATCCGTCGAGCACTTATTCTATAGGATATCGTACTAAAGAGGCCATTGAAATGGCCCGTAAAGATATAGTTAATCTTATCAGTGTTGAGGATGGTAATGTATTTTTTACAAGTGGTGGATCTGAGGCGAATTCCACTATATTAAAAGGCATTGCAGCAAAAAGTTCAAAGAAGAAGCATATTATTACAAGTTCAATTGAACATCCAGCTATCTTAAAAACGTGTGATTACTTAAGAAAGCATAATGGATTTCAAATTACCACAATACCTGTCAATCCGGCTGGTATTGTGGATGTTAATGATATCGAAAGAGCTATAACTAGCCAAACAGTTCTTGTTACAGTCATGATGGTAAATAATGAAATTGGATCTATACAGCCTATAAAAGAAATAGGTAATCTGTGTAAAAAGCACAATATTCATTTCCATTGCGACGCAGTACAGGCAGTTGGGAAAATACCTGTTAATTTAAAGGAACTTCCAATTGACAGTTTATCTATGTCAGCGCATAAGATTTATGGACCTAAGGGAGTAGGCTGTTTATATTTACGTGAAGGTGTGAATATTCCTCCTCTTATCCTTGGAGGTTCTCAAGAATTTGGTATGCGCTCTGGAACAGAAAATGTAGCAGGTATTGTCGGTTTTGGGATTGCTGCAAAAATAGTTCAAGAAGATCTATACTTCAATCTTACAAAGATAGAGTACCTACGTAACTTATTCTTAACTAATCTCCATACAGAAATTGAGGATTGTTTAATAAACGGAGATATACATGCGAATGTTCCTTCCACGATAAACATTCAATTTTCTGGTATTAGAGGAGAATCCTTAGCCAGTATGTTAAATGAATTAGGATTTTGTGTATCTATTGCTTCTGCATGCAGCTCTACTTCATCTAAACTTTCACATGTATTAAAAGCAATTGGAAAAACAGACGAAGAGATCAGAAGCTCAATTCGTATAAGTATAGGTGCATTAACTACAGAGGATGAAATAAATCAGTTAGTTAGACATTTAAAACAATCCGTGATGAGATTGCGTTCTTTCTCCCCTAAATATCAAATGTCTATATAGCTATATAAGAATAAAAAAGTCTAAAAATATAAAAATAGCGGTTGAAAGGTAGTGGGACTACATGGATGAATTAGTATTTAAGCAATTTAAAGTTGCAAAAGATTTTTTTATTAGAAACGTAGAAGCTATTTCCACAGAAGAAGCGAGTGCTCAGCCAGATGGCTTTAACAATACAATTCATTGGCAGATTGGCCACGTATTAACATTCACTGAGCAATTAATGTTTGGATTTCCAGAAAAGACCACTTACCTTCCAGTAAACTATGTCGAATTATTTGGAAATGGTACGAAACCGGCTGACTGGAACGGTGAGGTGCCGAGCTTAGAAGAATTGATTATCCAGCTTAAGGATCAGTCCATTCGCCTTCAGCAAATTCCAAGTGAACAATTAAAAGAAACTCTTCAAAAACCATTTATGGAATTTAAAACTTTTGGGGAACTAGCAGGCTTGGCCGTTCTACATGA
>DATMFU010000151.1:0-6228 GCA_035556015.1 Niallia sp.
TGAAAAAAATAGGGAAGAGATAGAAGGATCCATAAAACGAAAAGAATATATAGGCAGTTTATTAAAAGAGAAACACACCCCAATGACACTATTCCAACACTTTAATGATGGAAATTCCCCATTGTTTTATAAATACTATAAAGAATATTTTGGCACCCTGCATACAGTTGTTTATTTACCAAAAGATTTAAGTGTAATCATCGGAATTGGCGAAAATAGTAAACCAATAAAGCTTTCCTTAAGAAAATACTTAGATGGAACTGATAATTTTCTAATTTTATAAAGGGGAGAATTACTTTTAATAGAATAGTATAAATGGTGACTGAGTATAGTTTAATTGAAGAGAAAGGTGAGATGTGAATGGGACAAATAAAAGTTTATGGAATTAAAGACAGATTAAATCCAATTAAAGAAACATTATCAAATGTGATTCATTCATGTATGGTAGAAGCACTTGAATTTCCTACGGAAAAGAAATTTCATCGTTTCTTTCCAATGGACAAAGAAGATTTTTATTTTGCAAGTGGAAAAACAGAAGCTTACACAATAATTGAGATTAGTATGTTCGAAGGTAGAACGGTAGAAGCTAAAAAACAATTAATAAAGCTACTATTTGAACGTATAAATAGTACATTGAATATAACTCATCAAGATGTAGAAATCACAATTTTTGAAACTCCTAAACATAATTGGGGAATAAGAGGACTACCTGGAGATGAGTTAGCACTGAATTATAAAGTAAATATCTGAGTGAAAAGGCGGTCAATGAGTGACTGCCTTTTTAGGCTATTCAAGTAACGTCTGCTATTCTTGAAAAAAATATTTAGGGGACACTTAAGGGACTTAGTGAAGGAAAATAATTATTTTACATAAGAGGGTGTTGTATAAACGATGATTACTATTAGAGATCTAAAAGAAAGTGAAATAGATTTTTTGACAGATATGCTTTATGAATCTATTTATATTCCTGAGAATAAACCCGATAAAGAGGATTTGATCCATTCAACACAATTAAAAAAGTATCATGAAGGTTGGGGAAGAAATGGCGATACGGCATTAATAGCAATAAATACGAATAACCAAGCATTAGGTGCTGTCTGGTATCGATTGTTCAATGAATGTAATAAGGGATATGGTTATGTTGATCATAACACTCCTGAATTAGGAATAGCAATTACGGAAGAAGCAAGAGGAATGGGTGTAGGAACTTTGCTCATGAAGAAAATCATTCATCGAGCACTATGTGAGGGATATCAATCCATTTCGCTAAGTGTAGACCCTGAAAATAAGAATGCAGTTCATATGTATAAAAAAGTAGGTTTTAAAGATTATAGCGTATCAGGAACATCTATAACCATGGTGTATAGAGTGAATGAACAGTAAATGTTATAAATGAAAATTGCTTGTAAAAAAGAGAGTAAAGAACCATTCCTTTAGTGAAAGCGAATGGTTCTTTACTTTATGATAGTATACTTATAAAATATAATTATATATTATAAGTAATAAGGAGAATATCATGAAATTTGATACAAAATTGATGGATGCTGTAATGGATTCCCTGTTAGTAGCAAAAAAAGCCTATGAAGCGTTGCCTCCATTACCATCAGGCATAAAGCCTGTCTATCACCGAGTACTTAATTTGTTGTATCAATCTAAGGAGCAGGAAAAGGAAATCCGTGTTTCAGAGTTAAGTGTAGCTTTAGACATGCAATTACCCAATATGACAAAGTTAATTAATGAAATGAGCGAAGTAGGATTAATACAAAAGGTTCGCTCGAATCAAGATAAACGTGCAGTTTTTATTCAAATATCGGAAGAGGGAACGGATTATTTTAAAAACCATGTACTTGTTTATCGTAAACAGTTACAAGTGGAATTTGAAGAGTTTGATGAACAAGATTGTTATACCATGATTCAGATGATCCATAAGATTCAGCAAAAAATACATAAAACGTATGATAAAAAGGGGAAAATTAAAGAATGAAAAAGGATAAAATTTGGACGAAGGATTTTATTTTTATTTTAACGTCTAATTTCTTCGTGTCTTTAAGTTTTTATTTATTAATGACCACGATGGCTGTATATGCTATTCACCAGTTTCATGCAACAGAAAGTAGAGCTGGTTTAGTAGCAAGTATCTTTATTTTTGGCGCGTTGATAGCACGATTATTTGCAGGGAAATTTATTGATTTAATAGGTCGTAAAAAAATGATATATATTGGTTTAATTTTATTTTTAATTGGTTCTATTACCTATTTATTGGTATCAAGTATTGGATTTTTAATGGTTTTTCGCTTTATTCATGGAATAGGTTTTGGTATTTCAACGACTATTTTAGCTACGGTAAATATGTCATCATTACCGCCAAATAAGAGAGGGGAAGGGATAGGATATTTTTCTTTAAGCACCGCAGCTGGCACAGCAATTGGACCATTTTTGGCGTTATATTTAACAAGTCACTTTACTTATGACACGATGTTTATGTATTGTATCATTTTTAGTGTTATCGCATTGGTCTCAATAGCATTGGCAACAATAAAAGAAGTTGATATAACACAGGAGCAAAAAGAAACGATAAAAAAGAGCTTTAGATTCAAAGATTTTTATGAAAAGAAAGCTCTTCCGATCGCATTACTGATGTTCCTTTGTGGTATTGCTTATTCAGGTGTTATTTCATTTATTAATTCGTATGCAATTGAGTTGAATTTAACAAAAGCAGCTTCCTTTTTCTTTATTGTTTATGCAATCTTTTTATTTCTAAGTAGACCTATTGCAGGAAAAATAGTTGATAGAAAAGGGGAAAATATAGTTGTTTTTCCGTCATATGTATTTTTTACTATCAGTCTATTATTAATTACTTTTGCTAAGAATGGCTTTATACTGCTTCTTGCTGGAGCATTTTTAGCGATAGGGTATGGAACGATAATGTCTAGCATGCAAACAATTGTTGGGAAAATATCACCACCACATCGATTAGGATTGGCTATATCAACGTTTTATATTTGTATGGATGCTGGAATGGGTACTGGTCCTTATATTTTAGGGTTAGTTGCTGAAAAGTTTGGATTTCATACTATGTATATCATTCTCGCGATTGCTATTTTCTTTTTGATTCCTGCTTACTATTTAGTACATGGAAAAAAAGCTAGAACGGTAAAAACAATCTAATTAAGATAATATTTTTACAGTATAATCACTTCATTCTATAAAATGAGGTGATTTTTTTTTATAATGTTAAAGTTTTCTTTCATAATAAATGCCACTTATTAGTTCTGAAATGAATGTAACAAAAACTATCAAACCTAAAACAACGACAATTAGTAGAAGAGTTTCATTTTGTATAAATAGTTATTCAAAGGTATAAACATAACTAGGACCTGTATGTAACTTTGTCCACAGAAATTGAAAGATTGATTCAACTAGATAAGTGAAGAAATTTAAGAAAAACTTAAGATTTATCCCACTCTTTTGTTAAGAAGTTTTCTCTATAATATTTATTTATTAGAAGCGGTAGGGAGGAAACGAAAAAGAATGAAGAAAATGGTATTTTTACTACTATTAATATCTTTTGGCTTGTTCTTATATAAGGAAGTGCTTCTTGGCTTATAAGTCGATATTCCAAATGTGGAAGTGCAGGAAAATAATCTCTATGAAATGGATAAAACAGAGGATAGATGGGCTCTTGAAAATAGTCAACAAATAGATATTACAGAAGAGCAAATTTTTCAAGGGAATCTATTATTAGTCAATAATAATCACTCTGTACAAAAAGAGAGTATTAAATCAGACTTGATCAACTAAACAGGAATTCCGACAATATGGATGGAGTAATTGTGACAGGTAAGGAATAATAAGTGAAAAACGATAGTAATATACATAGAAATGAACCTCCTGTAAAAAGGGGTTCATTTTTACTTTATTTATGTTTGTTATGTAAAGATAAACGGTATTTTGTTACTTCTCTTCTAAAAATTCATCAATATCAATTAATCCAGGTAGCCATCCAGCAGCTCTTGCTGGTCCATTTATCAAAATATTTAATATACCTTTTGCTAATTGTTCTGGTGTGTAATCTTCTGTTTGGGCTATCCATTGTTGGGTAGCACCAGTAATGACAGACACCAAAATAGGGATGAAAAAATGAGGTGGTATGTATTTAACTTCTCCAATAATTTGTCTAGAAGGCGATTGATGAAAGACGTTTTGTAACACTTTCGTCAATTCCGTTTGAAAAGAGAGTGCACCTTTAGTCTGTTGAATAATTTGAAATAAGGCTTGTTCTTCTTTTAAACATGTAAACAATTGGATAAGTGTAGGATATCTAGTTTTTATAAGATCCATAGGAGAATGAACATCTTTTAGATGTATTTCAAAAATCTGCTTGATTTTGTCTACTAATTGTTGTTCAAATTGGTCGAGCATATCAAACTTGTCTACATAATGTAAATAAAAAGTTCCGCGGCTAATATCTGCTTTTTCTGATATATCAGATATGGTTAGTTCTTCAAAACTTTTATGCTGTAATAAATCAAAACAGGCATTTTGAATAGCTTGTAAGGTTTTTCTTTTTCGACGATCCACAAATAGCTCTCCTTTATTACTGAACAATTTATTAAGATATGTTCATTAATTTACAACTTTGACGTTATTGCACATAGTCAAATTTTTACTTGCTGATTTATAATCATTATGTTAATTACTTAACTCTGTGTTAAGTAATTATAATAAAGATAAGGGAGGAAAAGGTCAATTGATGAACAAAAATAAATTATTATTTTTACCATTTATAGTAGCAACCATTGTTACCTTGATTTTTCTTGCAGCACAAATACCTTCAGCAAAGGTTAATCCTAAACATTTGCCAGTAGCATTGGTAAATGAAGATAGTGGAGAAATGGCTGCGATGATTATCAAAAATCTAAAAGATAATGCTCCAGATGCAGTTGAATTTATCGAATATCATTCAGTAAAAGAAATGAAGAAGGGGATGAATGACCGAAAAACCTATGGTGGATTAGTTATCCCATCCACTTTTTCAGAGCAACTTGCTGCTATACAAACAGACAATACTCCTGTTTATTTAGATATTTATATTAATGAAGGTGTTAATACGAATGTTGCAACATCAATGGAAACATCATTAAATCAAATTGTATCAACCATTAGTTCAAATGCTAGCAAACAAATTATTGCTCAATTACAACAAGTCGCAGATCAAATGGGGGAAACTGTGGGCGCACAATTAGCTAAAATGAATGAACAAGGTGGTAAGAAGGAAGAAGCAGCGGATCTTACTACCATGATTTCACCAGTACAACCTACAAAGGTAGAATTGCTAGCAAATCCAATTACTGCAACAGTAACGAAAGTAAATGAAGTTGGAAAATTAGGCTCTGTTCCATCTGCTCTATTTGTACCATTATGGATAGCAAGTATTATTGGTGCCGTTATGTTATATCTTGCAGGAACAAAACGTCCATTTGAAAATCGTATCGAGCTTACAAAGTTTCAACTAATTCAATCGTTGATCCCCATTATATTTGGATTTTTCACAGGTTATTTAATAACGTGGTACTCTACTTGGATGTTAGGGTATGAATTTGAATCTTTTAATACAGTAGCATTATTTGCCTCTATTGCCGTAATTGCATTTGTTTATATGATTTTATCTTTTGTGGTATGGTTACGTTTACCTGTACTAGCATTCTTCGCTTTATTTATTTTCTTTGGATTACCATTAATTCAGTTAGTTCCAGAGATGATTCCAAGCTTCTATGGTAATTATATTTTACCTTGGTTACCAATTCGTTTCTTAGTAGATGGAATCAAAGAGATTTTATTCTTTGGTGAAGGTGTCATGAATGATTATACGGTTGTTTTAATTTGGATTGCTATCGGAGGATTCCTATTACTATGGGTAAGAAATCTTATTAAAAAAGTAGAATCTAAGAAGGAATAATAGAAAAGGCAGAAGGAATGATAAACATTCCTCCTGCCTTTTCTTATAAGCGAACTCAGTTTCAAAGTAAGCACTTGTTCTTTTATGTAAGTGTTAGCATTATCTTAGAATGAGATAATTCGGAATCCCATTAATAGCACAACAATTAATAAAATGATGGATAAGATAAATGTGAAGAAATAGGAAGTATTTCTTTTCATTCTTGCACAACAAATTTCCATGAATCCAACCATAACTAAAGCTAGAATTCCTTTAAGTGTGTAGAATAA
>DATMFU010000152.1:0-2269 GCA_035556015.1 Niallia sp.
AATAACTCCTTACAACATTTTACTCATTACTAAATCTGTCACTTGGAACTTTACCTTTTTGTACAAATGAATGGCCCTTTCGTTATGCCCAAAGACATGAAGAGATAGCTTCTTCGCACCAAGCAAACGTACATAATCCTCTAAAGCGAAACAAAGTACCTCCGACCGATTATTTCCATTATACATTATTTTCTATTTTTTCTAAATATATAGTTAAATATGTCTTCTCTCAATAAATTGGATTCCAATACCTAGCATAATGGTTCCCATTAAAAGAAGTATCCCAGCTGGTTTCAATAGTTCCATCATCGTGCCATCTCCTAAAACCCCTTTTTTCAAAAGTTCCATTCCGTAAGTTATTGGAATAAATTTAGAGATAAAAATCATTACTTTAGAAGTAACAATTTCAATTGGCCAGTAAGCTCCACCAAGCATAGCAAAACTAACTGAAATTAAAGGAATTAGTACATTGAACTGGCTTACTGTTTTTACAAGGCCTGTAATCAAAATGGTTAATGCTACAATCGAAAATAAATATGGAATGATTAGAAGGAACGTTAGGTGAAAGTTTCCATTAAACGAAATATTTAATCCATACTTAAAAATGATATAGATTAACGCAATTTGAAAATATCCAACAAGAAAACTAAAAACTAAGTTACCAAGATAAATTTGCGTTTTCGATGTGGAAGATAAAATTAACCGATCCCATATGCCATTTTTCTTCTCCCTTAAAATATCTACAACCGTAAATGCTACTGTATAGATACTGAAGAACAAGGTAAAGCCAAACAATGCTTGTAGAGATTGACTATAAGAAGTATCTTTTTCAGAAGGACTACTATCTTTCTTCAATGGAATGATGGGGTTCTCCTTATTTTCTTCTAGAATGGTCTCTGCCTTCTGCTTATCTTCTGCTAAACTAATTATTTGTTGTTCTCTAATCATATTTTGATAATACTTTTCTATAAGATTTTGGACTGCGAATACATTGGATGTTTCTGCTTCTCTATAGATTGTGTATTGATCCTCTTCTAAATAAATCCCTAATTCTGCTTTTCCTTCTTCGACCATCTTTTTCACTTCTTCTTTTGGATACACAACAAAAGTATAACTTTCACTTTGATTTAACTCCTTTACGATTATATCCATCTGCTTAGAAGAATCAGTGAAAACTGGTATTTCAATTTTAGTAAAGGAGGATAGGCCAATTAAATAAGCAAACACAATACATATCACAGACGTAACTAGAAATCCTCCTGGTTTACGTACTATTTGTTTAAATTTCCCCCATAGGATACCACTCACAGTACTCCACCTCTTTTCTTCATCAACAATACACTCCCTATAAGAAGGACGAGGCTAAATAGGGAAATAGCTTGAAGCTGACTTGCTATTTCAGTTATTCCATATCCTTGATATATTTTTAAATAAGCAGTCACAGCAGCGCCTCCAGGAGAATATTCTCCAAGTTTCTCCATTACTCCACCCATTGAGCTTAGGTTAAAGAAACTTCCACCAATAAACGCTAAGACTGGAATGACTAAACTAGAAAAAACGCTTTCTACATTTCTTGAATTTGTTCGGAATGATAGCATAGATACAAAGGTAGCAAAACCTGCGACCATTGTGTTTAAGAAAAGGGTAACTACTAGATAATTGCTAACACTCGGAAATATTACTCCATAAACGACTGCAGTCAGTCCAAACAAAATATGAAGTTGTATAAAGGACAATAGAAAAGTGGCTGAAAAAATTCCGGCAAAGAATAAAGAAGAAGGAACATTCGCTAGAATTATTCGTTCAAAAATCCGCTCCTCTTTTTGTTGAAAAGCAAAGTTTGCTACTGTAGTAGAAACATAAAATACAAACATCACACACATACCTACTGCATAATAACTAAATGCACTGATTTCTTTTTTCTTTGTAACACTTTCCACATTCATCGAACTTTTCATAGTAAGCTTCGAATAATCAATGTTTACATCTTTCGCTGTTTTTATATAAACCCATTCCTTTTGGTAGCTTGAAATGACATCTTGAATAATACTACTATTAACTGAACTTTCATCCGTTGTTTTTAAATCCCATGCAGGAACACTATTGTTCTCGTCGGAAAGATACCGATAAAATGCTTCTGTAAATCCATTCGGGATAATCAAGACTCCATCATATTTTTCAGCCTCTTTTTCTGATATGTCATCGGTATAAACCTTTACCGATAAAATCTCCTGTAATTCTGGACTTTTTACTACGTTATTAAGAAAAA
>DATMFU010000153.1:0-21660 GCA_035556015.1 Niallia sp.
TAAAGGAGATTTTCTTGTTATCGCCACAATGAGAAATTTACAAAAGGGTAAGGTCCTTTAAGATAAAGCAAAGCAACTAGGCATAGATACAAATATTACGCTTGTTGAATTAGACATCACGTCGGAAGACTCTGTAAAACAATTACAATCATCTATCAATAATATTGGTAGAGTAGATATACTCATTAATAATGCTGGTTATGCTGGAGCAGGTTTTGCAGAGGAGGTATCTCAGCAGGAATATCAAGAGCAACTTAACACCAACTTTTTTGGTACGATTAGAGTTACCCAAAGTATCCTTCCTATGATGAGAAAGCAAGGATATGGAAAGATAATCAATATTAGCAGTATCAGTGGATTAGTTGGTTTTCCTGGATTATCTCCATATGTTTCATCAAAATATGCCCTAGAGGGTTGGAGTGAGGTATTAAGATTAGAACTATTACCATTTTCTATTAAGGTTGTGTTAATAGAACCTAGCTCGTTCCGTACAAATATTTGGACAAGTGGGAAAAAGATAGCTTCTCAATCACAATCTGCTAGCTCTCCTTATTATAACTATTTAAATAAGTTAGAATCCTACTTAGAAAAAAGCAGCAAAAACTATGGGGACCCAACAACAGTAGCTAAAAAAGTGTATACAATTGCTCAAAAAGAATATCCCAAACTACGGTATTCTGTTGGAAATGTAAAAAGTATGATTCTGCTTAAAGCTTTACTTCCATGGAAGTGGTGGGAAAAATTGGTTCTATTTCTATTGAAAATCTAATAAATTAGGAAGTAGTATTAAACTGTATATTGGAAGGGAACTAAGGACATTCTAAAGATTTGGGGGTGTATAGTTTGGGGAATGTAACGAATCAAAAAGTTGTGCTACATAATGGGGTAGAAATACCTCAATTAGGACTTGGCGTATTTCAAGTAGACGATGGGGAAGTTGTCATTAATACTGTAAAAGCTGCTCTCCAAGCTGGCTATCGTTCCATTGATACAGCTTCTGCTTATAGGAATGAAGAAGGAGTAGGGATCGCTATAAAAGAAAGCGCTATCCATAGAAGGGACTTGTTTATTACTACAAAGCTTTGGAATGAGGATCAAGGATATGATTCCACTTTATATGCATTTGATAAGAGTCTAAACAAGTTGAATTTAGATTATATTGACTTATATTTAATTCATTGGCCTGGTAAAGACAAATATCTTGATACATGGAAGGCATTTGAAAGGTTATATAATGAAGGGTTAGTAAAAGCAATTGGGGTTAGTAATTTTAATGAACATCATTTAGATAACTTGCTTGCACATGCGAATGAGAAACCAGTAGTAAACCAAATTGAACTTCATCCGCGCTTAACACAAGAGAAGTTAAGAGAGTATTGTAAGAAAGTAAATATTAAGGTAGAGGCATGGTCTCCAATAGCAAAAGGGAAATTAGTGAATGAGCCAACACTCAACTTTATCGCTAAAAAACATGGTAAAACACCTGTGCAGATTATTTTAAGATGGCATTTACAAAATGGGCATATCATTATACCTAAGACGGTGAAGCCAGAAAGAATGAAAGAAAATGCGGAGATATTTGATTTTAAATTAAGTCTAGTAGAAATGGATCAAATAGATCGATTAAATATGAATGAGCGTCTTGGTACTGATCCAGATCGCTTATTCTTTTAACAATATGATTAAATAATTATGATGATTTTTTCGAAATTGGTGAAATATCTATGTTCATTCTTCTCAAAATCAACCTAATTGAATGATAAACAATTAACTATTTTGCTGATAATTTTAAGCCTAATTTATAGGCTTTTTTTTATTTAATCAGTAAATGTTTAAAAAATAAATTGTGTGGTAAATATAAAGTACAAGCTTGATAGTAAAGGAAACATACCGTACGGATTATATGCTCGAGCAACTTTACTATCTAGCATGTTAACTGGAATTTTATAATCAATCAATTTAAAGGAGTGTTTATAATGGCATTTTTATGGTCTTTAATTATAGGAGGTATTATCGGTTGGATTGCAGGTCTTATTGTAGGTAAAGATATTCCAGGCGGTATTATTGGTAATATTATTGCAGGTTTTGTTGGTGCATGGTTAGGTTCACTAATTCTTGGTGATTGGGGTCCATCCCTTGCTGACTTTGCTATTATTCCAAGTATTATTGGAGCTGTCATTTTAGTATTTGTTTTAAGTTTAATTATGCGTGGTATGAGAAAAACAACTTAATGTAAAGTAATAGTAGACGAGCTCTTAATGAGACTCGTCTCTTTTGTTTTCTAAATCCATGTTAAGGATTATTGGATTAGTTTTAAACATGGTAATTATTATATAAGTTCCAAATCAAATTCTGGAAATATCTTTGGTTCATCCATTGGTGGAGCATATATCGTAAGCATCTCTTCTGTGATTGGATGCTTAAACTGTATTTTTACCGCATGTAGTGCTTGTCTATTATAAATTGCTTTTCCTCCATACAATGTATCACCTGCAAGAGGATGTTGGATGGAGCTTAAATGCACTCGAATTTGATGCGTCCTACCTGTATCCAATGTACATGTTATCAAACTTAAGTTCTCTTTTGAGAGCTTTTTTAGTACTTTATAATGGGTAATGGCTTTTTGTCCATGTTCCGATATCCTTCTTCTTGAAGAATGGTGTCTGTCTTTTCCAATTGGTTTGTTTATGGTTCCATTCTTTTTTTGTAAAAGGCCATGTACAAGGGCGATATAGGTTCTTTTAATTAATCTTTCTCTTAACATATGATCTAATTTATTCGCAATTAACTCGTGTTTTGCAAAAAGAATACATCCAGTGGTGTTTCTATCTAAACGATGGATATGCTTAATTTGTCTTTCTTCCCCATTCATTAGTAAATAGAAGGCAACTCCATTCACTAATGAACTCGTATCTTCCGGGCTATTGGGATGGGTATCCATTGCAGCAGGCTTGTTAATGATAAGGAGAAAATCATCTTCATAAAGAATAGATAAATCTGTGTATGTTGGCTTGATAGCATTTGGCTGATTATCAAACAATTTAATCTTTAAAGAATCATTAGAATGGAGTGGTGTATCCCAAGGTACATTTTGGTTATTTACTTGTACTTTTTTTTCCATTTTAAATAAATGAATTTGTTTTCTAGAAGCGTACAAATACTTCGAAAATACTTCCTCTATATTGCGCCCTTCCCATGATGGCGGTACTTTTAGGAGTAGCCATTCTCCTTTTCGTTCATAAATCATAGTAAAACTCCTTCTATGTGTGGAATAGTTTTTTCCTAATTATGTATAAAGACATAAATTTCATCATATCATGGTTTTAATTACCACAGAAATTGATTACTAGTCTATGTTAGACTTGTGTTATTACTTTATTTTAAATAAAAATAGAGATAGAAATAAAAAGGATGGTTTCAATTAATGAAAGTAGTTTTCGCATCAACTCCTTCACAAGAGGAAAGAATTAATGAACTTATTTATACCTTTTATTCTAAAATTTTTCCATATTATTTTTCAGATAAGGAAATCCTTGCTTTTGAACGGTTAAAAGTGTTATCCATCACTCCTGAAGTTTCTAACACATTAAAAACCTCTTATCAAGTAATTGCAAGCCTTCAAACGTTAATAAATATCTTAGAAGATCCAATTCATAAAAATGAATATAAACACTTATTTGAGAAAAATGTTCAGATACTGGAAGAATTCAATATCTTCTTCCCTTTTGATATAGAAAGTTTTACGACGAAGGATAATGGTTCTTCTAAGCAAGATATGTTTAGTATGTACACTGTTGCGGATAATCAATATTTATTATAAACGAAAGAAGATGCAGTCTCACTGCATCTTCTTTTATTTTGTAACACTATTTTCTTCTAACCACTGTTTAAAGACATCTGGATTGTTATATCCGATAATTCTTTTCACTTCTTTTCCATTTTTAAATTGAACAAGCGTTGGGGTGGAATCAATATGATACTTATCCCAGCCTTGTTCAAACTCTAACAAATTGTATTGATCAATATCCACACCTAGATCTTCTGCTAATGGCATTAATTCTGGTGTGGTTTTTTTACAATAAATACAATCAGAACTAAAGAAATACACAGTCACATCTTCTTCTTTCTCTAGTTTGGTGTCTAATTTGTCTGGTGTAATAATATTTTGATAATTTGGATCATCTAATTGTTCAATAGTTGTAGCCTCAAGGTCCGATTTGTTATATAAATTTCCTTCCATTGCTTTATCCTTTTGTAGGTTTGTTAGCAATGCAACTCCAGCAAATAATACAACAATAATAATTAAGAAAAAGATAACTTTTTTCATTCATTCATCTCCTTAGTTTTTCGCCAAATGATAAAACTGCATGTAAAAATAATAATAAATCCTGTTAAGGCCATTAAGGGAATAGTAATAAAACCTAACCAATTTATGTATTCTCCCTTACAAGAAACGGGGCCGCAAGCATTCGAATTACTAAATAAAGTACTTAATTTTTGCATAGAGTAGTGATAGATAGAAATGAGGGCACCTATCCCTGAAAGAATCATGGTATAGAAAGTGATTCTATAGTCTTTTTTAATGACAGCAATTCCGAGAATAACAACAAAAGGATACATAACAATTCGTTGATACCAACATAAATTACAAGGAATAAAGCCTCTTATTTCAGAAAAATAAAGACTCCCGAACATGCTGATTACAGCGGCAATCCATGCGATATAAAGGATATTCTCTCGAGAATCCTTTTGGTTTGCTTTATCTACCATATCATTCTCCTTTATTACTTATTATTTTGAATTGTTATTAAATAGAAAATTTACTATAGAAAAAGTATAAAGGTATTTAAAAATGATGTAAACAAACTAGTTTGATAATGGAAAGATTACATTCCTATAAAATGGGGAAATGATAAGAAGATGATGGAAGTGAAGTTAGGAAAGGGTGTTATATACTACATAGATCTCCCTTTTCTTTTCCTTTCTTAAAAAAATGATAACTTTTAATAAGGGAGTCAAGATTATGTCAAAATTAGATTTATCAAAGTTTGAAAAGAAACTAATTATACGGAATATGGAATTTAGAGACATTGATAAAATTATGAAGCTACAGGCTGAATGTTTTCCAGGGATGGATCCTTGGAAAAAAGACCAACTACATAGTCATCTGGAGATTTTCCAAGAAGGTCAATTTGTCGCAGAATACGATGGGGAAATAATTGGTTCTTGTTCTAGCTTAATTATCAATTTTGATGAATATGATGCACGTCATACTTGGGATGAAGTAACCGATTGCGGTTATATTACAAACCATAACCCACATGGTTATAATCTTTATGGGATTGAAGTGATGGTAGATCCTGAATATAGAAGAATGAAAATTGGTCACCGTCTATATGAAGCAAGGAAAGAACTTGCCAGAAGATTAAATTTACAAAGTATTATTATCGGTGGAAGAATACCTAATTATTATAAATATGAAAAAGAAATGACGGCAAGGGAATATGTTCAGGAAGTTCTACACCATAAAATTTATGATCCTGTATTGTCTTTTCAACTAATAAATGGTTTTTCATTAATGCGTATCAATAATCATTATTTGCCTGATGATAAGCAGTCGAAAAGCTATGCAACGATCATGCAATGGAACAATGTAGAATATTTACCTAAGACAAAAAAATTCTTCAAGAGTAGCTATCCAGTACGAATTTGTGTTGTTCAATATATGATGAGAAAAATTAATAATTTTGAGGATTTCGCTAATCAGGTTGAATATTATACAGATGTGGCATCGGATGCAGAGAGTGATTTTGTAGTGTTTCCCGAACTTCTTACTACACAATTAATGTCTTTTATGCATGAAAAGGTACCTAGCACAGCTATTCGTAAAGTAACGGAATATACAGAGCAATATATTGAACTTTTTACGAATTTAGCGATTCGCTACAATATTAATATTATTGGTGGTTCTCATTTTGTAAAAGAGGACGATGAAGAGATATATAATATTGCCTATTTATTTAGACGGGATGGAACGATTGAAAAGCAATATAAATTGCACATCACTCCAAATGAACGAAAATGGTGGGGAATACGCCGTGGAGATGCAATAAAAGTATTTGATACAGATTGTGGAAAAATCGCCATTCAAATTTGTTATGATATTGAATTCCCTGAGCTTGCAAGAATCGCTACAGACATGGGAGCAAAAATCATATTTACTCCGTTTTGTACAGAAGATCGCCAAGGATATTTAAGAGTTCGCTATTGTGCACAAGCAAGAGCAGTGGAAAACCAAATATATACAGTTATTGCCGGTACGGTGGGGAATTTGCCACAAACAGAAAATATGGATATCCAATATGCTCAATCTGCTATTTTTGCACCATCTGATTTTGAATTTGCACGAGATGGTATTGTGGGAGAAACGAATCCAAATATTGAAATGGTGATGATTGGGGATGTGGATTTAGAAATATTAAGACGACAACGACAAAGAGGAACGGTTAGACAACTGAAAGATAGAAGATTTGATGTATACCGAGTGGAATATAAAAAATAATCAACAGGAAAACCACGGCATTTTTGGCCGTGGTTTTTTGGTGGAATTCTTTTTTTACATAGTGGTTGTGTGAATCCATTCATCTTCAGCTATTTCGTTGGCGTGGTCGATATAGCGTAATAATGAATATAAATTTTTTTCTATGACAGAATAATCATGTTCAAAGTTATAGGCGTGTAAAAATTGTTCTATTTTTTTCGAGAGAAAATGGTCTTTTGTTCTTACCATTAAAATCAAGAGATTATCCCATTCTGATCGGTGTGTATAGTATAGAGCGCGATCATAATCTGTTTTATTCATCTTGTAAGCCTCCTTTTGTGGGAAGGAGATTAATCATAGTATATGAGGAATGGTTAAATTGTTACCCACTAAATGTTGGTTATGTTGATTTAAAGGGATTATCTATATTTTCCTGTATAAAGAATAATGAATGAAGTACGCATAACAAAGTAAAATTTTTCACAGTATAGATAAAAAAGGGGTAATCATGAGAAATACATTAGTAATCATCGTTTGTTTCGTTTTGACTTTTGCTTTTGGTTCTAACATTTATGCCACATCTACATCTATTGTAAATGTAAACAAAGCCTATACCTATGATGATTTCCAAGAAGATGTTTGGATATTAAAAAGCAAATATAAAAAAGAAATAACGGTTCACACGATTGGTAAATCTGAGTTTGGAAGGAAATTGTATGCATTACAAGTTGGAAGTGGGAAGAATAATCTTTTAATAACCGGAGCACATCATGGAAGAGAATGGATTACATCCCTATTAACAATGAAAATGGCAGAAGAAACTGCCAACTCTTTAAAAATGGGAAATGATTTTTTACAAAGCTTTTCTATTTGGTTTGTCCCTATGATTAATCCAGATGGTGTAACGATTCAACAAGGAGATATTCATAAATTTTCGTTTTTTACAAAAAGAAAAATAATAAAAATGAACAATGGATTGAAAGACTTTACTAGATGGAAAAGCAATGGAGCTGGTGTTGATCTTAATAGACAGTACCCTGCTGGATGGGAAAGTCTGAAATACTTAAGTAAAAAACCTTCTTATAAAAATTATAAAGGCAAAAAACCGATAGAGGCAGAAGAAGTCCAAGCCATTGTAAACCTAACAGAGAAAATTAAGCCAGTACTTGCTGTATCGTATCATTCTTCTGGACAAGAAATCTTTTGGCAGTATAAGAATGGTATTAATGAAAAGCGTGATAAGAAAATTGCGAAAACTATTGCGCAAAAAACAGGATATACATTAGGTGTACCAAAAAAAGATGCAATTGGTGGAGGATATACAGACTGGTTTATTACTAAGTATCACCGACCAGCATTCACGATTGAGATTTGTCCATTAGTAGAAGAAACGAATCCTCCTTTAAAGACATTTAATGAAGAATGGCAAAGGAATCGTCATATACCGAAAACCTTAGTTGAAGAAGGAGAAAAACTTTTACATAAAAAGATAAAGGGAGAGTCATACTAGAAAAAAATACTAGGAGGAAGCAATGAAAAAATATCATTTCTTAAGCATTGTAATTGGGAGTATGGTAGTTCTTCTTCTGTCATTTACTAATCCTTCCCATCATACAGCTGCTAACCCATTAAGCTATGAAAAGTTCGGTAATATTGCGATCGCTGTTGTAAAAGCAGATTATCCAGAGCAACCTGTTACAGATTATGAGTATTTAGGAAGAAAGAAAATATCTGCTATGGAAGAACAAGATTCTTTCCGTTTTATCGTAAAGGAAAATGGGAAAGAAAAAGTAATTGAAGTAAAGGTAAATCATCATACAAAAGATGATAAGTTTCTTTCTCTTCATGTAGAAGAAGCTAAAAAACAACCATAACATAAAAATCAGTGGGGATTTCCACTGATTTTTATATTTCAGCTATTTAATAAATGTCCCTTTTGGTAAATGCCACAAAGGAAATAATAAAGCCTGCTAGTCCCCATATTGCTAAAACAGTTAGGGAGAAGGGGAGAGACATTCCTTCAATTGGGGGAATGTTACCTTGTAAATAGTCTGTTAAACGTAAATTTACCATGAAAAGGTATTTAGCAGATTCCCATGAAGAAGCAATGGAGCTAATAATTGTTCCTGATATTAAAAAAGCGAGCATAACTCCCATTCCAGCAGCGGTACTTCTAATTAGTACAGACAACATAAAAGACAAAGTCCCGACTACTAATGATACAAACCAACCGAGACCAAATATCATGAGTAAATATTGCCACTGAGGTACTAAATGGACATTTGCGGTATTCAATTCTCCATTGTCTACCGTAAATCCAGTAAGTATTGGTGCCCTCCAACCTGCATAGCCAAAAAATAATCCAGAAATAAGATAAGAGAACAAGCCAAATATTAATAAAATCAAAGAAATAGTTAAAATGAGTGTAAGATATTTACTCATCAGTATTTTCCACCGTTTTATCGGCCGGGTTAATAATAACTTTATTGTCCCGAGACTTCTTTCTGACGAAACTAAATCAGCAGATACTATCATCACCATTAAAGGGAGGAGTAATTGAATAGAATTATCCAAAAATACTCTCAAAAAGGTAGGTGCACCAGGTTCTTGAGGATTTATATCGTGATCTAAATAATATTGACTTTGATCAATACGAACCTTCAATTGTGAACGCCATTCTTCCGAAATCCCACTTGAACCAATTCTGTTTTGCATATCTATAATGGATTGTTGCAAAGTTACTCGCCAATCTTTATCGCCAATTCTTTTTTGGAGATTTTCTATTTCACGATATTGAGCATATGTAAACATAGAAATCATGATACCAATAATAATGGCTACAACAATGAGACGTTTACTTTTTACCAATTTAAGCATTTCGTTATAAACTAACTTATTCACTGATTTCACCTCCTGTAATTTCCAGGAAGAGATTTTCTAAAGATGGAATTTGGCGGTTCATCTCTTTAATTTCAATATTGGCTTCAAATAGTAATTTACTCCATTTGGAAACCTCTGTTTCGATAAAAGGAGTAATAACGATATCATCCTGAACTTGAACGGAAGGTGCTACTGTTTGTAAAATTTTCAGGCCTTTTTCTAAAGGGGTAAAGCGCCAAAATAGTTTTTCTTTTTGAGTTAATAGTGTATGAACTGACTCTGTATGAATAATTTTCCCATGTAGAATAATAGAAACTCGATCACATAATAATTGAATTTCGCTTAATAAGTGACTAGATACTAACACACTCAAACCTTCTTTTTCCGCTAAGTATCGAATAAAGTGACGCATTTCTCGAATCCCAGAAGGGTCTAATCCATTTGTAGGTTCATCTAAAATTAATACTTTTGGTTTACTTAAGAGTGCTTGTCCAATTCCTAATCTTTGGCGCATTCCAAGAGAGTAGGTTTTCACTTTGTCATGTATACGTTCGGTTAGTCCAACAAGTTCTACTATTTCCTCTATTCGGTTGGAATCCACATTATTTAGCATTCTACTGAAGTATTCTAGGTTCTCCCAACCAGTTAGATATGGGTATAGCTCAGGATTTTCCACAATGCAACCAAGTCTTTCCATTGCTTTTGAAAAATCCTTCTTAACATCATATCCACAAATGTGTATGGTACCAGAAGTAGGTTTTATTAATCCTACTAACATACGGATAGTGGTAGTCTTTCCTGCACCATTTGGACCTAAGAAACCAAATACTTCCCCGCTTTTTAATTCAAAGCTAATATCTTTTATGATTTCTCGTTTCCCAATTTTCTTTCGCAAATGCTGAACTGATAGTGTAATGTCATTCATCATCATTAACCTCCCATGAGATAAGGGATGCTACCCTGTCTGCCATTAGCTGATATCCTTTTTTATTAGGGTGGAAGTGATCTGTATATAAATACGTTTGGACATCTTGTTGAAAAATATCATATGTAGGGACAAAGATAGTCTTAGGGTATTTTGCACTTATTTCGGCTGTTTCGTTATTCCAATCACGAACCACTTTAGAGGTTAGGGTACTATCAGATAGGTCACTAAAGGGATTGTATAATCCAATGAGATAAACGGTAGCTTGCTCATTTTCATCACGAATAGTGGTTAAAATCTCCTTTAAATTTAGCTTGAAAGAGTTTGCTAATTTTTGAATGGAGTAATCATCAATATTTTTCAGAGACTCTCCACCTTGAAATAAATCATTGCCACCTATTGTGATAAAGATAATATTTGCATTCGAAATCTGTCTTTGAATTTCTTCTTTTTTTACTTGGGTAGCTAATTTTTTAGATGTCAGTCCTTTTATACCATAGTTATATAGTGTAATTTTCTCATCTGTTTTTTTAGATAATGCATCTTTTAGATAGCCAATATATCCTTTTCCTGCATCATCTCCTGTACCCCTTGTCAGTGAGTCTCCTAAGGCAAGAAGATTAATGCCATTTTGACTACTATTTTCTTGTTCTGTTTTTGTAGTTTTAAACTTTGTATTGGTTGTATGGTTATAATCAAATAATACCCATCCAAGACCAATTAACCAAATCGCACATATTACAGTAGATATATATATCACACTGATTGTCCCGTATTTTCTCAAAGGTCATACCTCCTGACAATGAAATTTTTCACAAAAATCGGACCAAATAAACCTACGGCAGCTAATTTTAGTACATGTAAACAAAATATACCTTATTAAGAAATAGTTAACAAATAATAGAAGATAAAAAGACTTCCGATTTGGAAGTCTTAAATAGTGGGTTGTTTCCTCTTTATCTTGCTTTGATAATCGAGAATTATATATGATTCCTATTAGAAAGTGATAATGGCTAATTAATAAGAAATAGTGATTTAATGAATGTCCTTTTTTTTGAATCTGCCGCCACGGACCTCTGAAATATTGGCGACAGCAAGAAAGGCGGTTGGATCTAATTCTTCAATGATCGTTTTTAACTTTGCTTCTTCTAGACGGTTAATAACGCAAAAGATGACTTTCTTATCATCTCCTGTATATGCACCTTCTCCTCTTAAATAGGTAACACCACGTCCTAGCCTTGCTAAAATTGTCTCACCGATTATTTCAGAATGATCACTAATAATCCAAGCAGATTTTGATTCATCTAAGCCAGCGATAACAATATCAATTACCTTAAATGCAATAAAGTATGCAATAAGAGAATACATGGCACGATTCCAAGAAAAAACAAATCCAGCACTTATAAAAATAAACACATTAAAAAACATAATGATTTCGCCAACAGAAAAAGGCAATTTTTTACTAAAAAGGAGAGCAAGTATTTCTGTTCCATCTAATGAACCGCCAAATCGAAGTACAATTCCAACTCCAATACCTAGAATAATCCCTCCGAATACGGTGGCTAAGAGCAAATCAGATGTAAAGACGGGGACATCGTGTAAAGAGAGGGTAGTAATGGAAAGAACAGAAATCCCTAAAAGGGTAGAAAAGGCAAATGTTTTGCCAATTTGTTTATAGCCAATATAAAAAAATGGAATATTAAGTAGGAAAATAAAATAACCAAGCTTTAACCCTGTTAGATGGGAAAGAATAATAGAAATTCCAACTATCCCACCATCTAATATTTGGTTAGGAACTAAGAATTCTTCAATACCTATTCCCATTAGAATACTTCCAAAGATAATAAAAAAGATTCTGCTGATTATTACCTTTTTAGGTAGCACTTTATGATGAGGTTGTTCGATGACCACATCTGATTCTACTTTCGTTCGTACTTCTGATGACTCCAAATAAATCCCTCCAATTGATTAAAATTAATAGATTGTGTGTGTAAAGGTAAAATAGATTATGATTATTACGCAGGAGAAAAAAGAAAGCTTTAATGAGGTTATGTAAGCATATTCATATTTTATCATATGAGAAATAAAATAGCTTAAATCAAGTTTCAAAATGGAAAAAGAAAGGATGGGCTTACTTGAACCATCCTTTTCTTTTAAAAAGAAAGAACATACTAAAACTTATGACTAACATGAAAAATAATAAAATAAAATATCCATATTTCCAATGTAATTCTGGCATATATAGAAAATTCATTCCGTACAATCCAGCTAAAAAGCTTAAAGGCATAAAAATGGTGGTAATAACCGTCAGAATTTGCATAATACGGTTTGAATGATGTGAATTATAGGAAATATAGCTATCCCTTATATCAGTAGTTAACTCTCTATTTGATTCAATAAGTTCCGATAATTTTAATAAATGATCATATATATCCGAATAATATTCTCTTTTAATCGTGATACCTACAAGTCTCTCTGTATTCATCAGCTGATAAATTAATTCCTTCATAGGTACAACAGTATGCCTTAAGGAAAGAAGTTGGTGCCTAATTTTAAATAAATCATCTAAAAGAACTTTCATTGTTTGATTAGATGGATTATCGTCTATTTGTGCCAGTGAATCCTCAATTTGGTACACGATAGGAAAATAATTATCGACAAGATGGTCAAGCAGCTGATAGAGGATACTGTATTGGGACCACTTAGACAAGTCCGTTTCCTTTTTTAATTTATCTCTTACTGTTTGTACGACAACAGAATCGTGATGGTGAAAGGTGACAACATAATTTTCTCCAATAAATATATTTAGTTCATCCTTTTTCACTGTCAATGGATTTAAACAGTGGGTAACAAAGAATGTATACTCATCAAAAAAATCAATTTTAGGTCTTTGTAAATTATGAAGACAATCTTCAATGGATAATGGATGAAAACCAAGAGGGTTACGCAAATATTCTATTTCTTGATTATTTGGTTCTTTAAAGTCGATCCAAAACCATTTAAAGCTTCCTTGCAAGATTTCCTCTATAGAAAGTTTTGTAATCAACTGGTTATCCTGTGTAATAGCTATTGTTTGAATCATGAGCTTCGACTCCAATATTAATAATTGATTCTGAGGTTTAAATGATGGTAATACGTACTTCTATTATAATGGGAGATTCCTGAAATAAAAAATTAGTGGTAGTAAGGAAAAGGAAGTTTGGAAAATAGCCGCTTTTTTTTAGAATATTTCTTTTCTTTTTAGTATGATGGGAAGTGTATTATGTCAATTTGATATAATACATAGTATGATTAAATGTATTATTTAGACGGGGAATGAAAAAAACATGAAAATTCTTGTGATTGAAGATAATGAAAGTGTATGTTCCATGTTAGAAATGTTCTTTTCAAAAGAAGGGTACGAAGGGAAATTTATTCATGATGGTAAAGAGGGATTAGATTTCTTCTTAGATAATCAGGAATGGGATATTATTATTATTGATTGGATGTTACCTGGAATGGAAGGAGTTACTATTTGTCGTAAAATTAGAGAAGTTAGCACGGTTCCAATTATTATGCTTACTGCTAAGGATAGTGAATCAGATCAGGTGCTAGGCCTTGAAATGGGTGCAGATGACTATGTAACGAAGCCATTTAGTCCACTAACCTTAATGGCCAGAATTAAAGCGGTAACTCGAAGATTTCATAAGGATAATAACAACAATAAAGATGAAAAATTTATTACTACTGAACACTTTAAAATCAGTAAAGAAACGAGAGAAGTATTTTTTAATAATCAAGCTTTATCGAATCTTACTCCAAAGGAATTTGATTTATTATATTATTTAATCAATAATCCTAAACAAGTTTTTACAAGAGAACAATTACTAGATAGAGTATGGGGATATCAGTTTTATGGAGATGAACGAACAGTAGATGTTCATATAAAACGTCTTCGAAATAAAATTGGAACAAAGGATCAACCGATTATTCATACAATATGGGGTGTCGGTTATAAATTTGATGAATCAAGGGTAGACTAGAAAAGTGGAGGCTATCCTTTTTAGGATAGCCTCCACTTTTCATTAAACAATTTCTGCTTCTGATGTATGAGTAGGGGGATGTTGTTTCATTGCAATATGTTGGACTTGTTTAGAATGGGTTTCAGGCTCTCGAATTTTCATCACTTCAACAAATTTGATATGATGATCTTCCATTTCTAAAATTTTAAATGAATACGTATCAAAAATAATGGTATCTCCTTCAGATGCCTCATAATTTGATGTAAGAATCCAACCACCTAATGTATCCATTACTTCATCATCCATTTCGATATGAAGAAGTGTATTTACCTCATTAATAAGTGTTTTCGCATCTAATATATAGTGACCCTCTTTTACTTTCTGAATACTTGGTATTTCATCATTATCAAATTCATCTCGAATCTCTCCAACAATTTCTTCAATAATATCTTCTGCTGTTACTAATCCAGAAGTTCCACCATACTCATCCATTAAAATAGCCATATGGATTCTTTCCTTCTGCATTTTTAATAAAAGATTTTGGATTGGATAGGTTTCTATAACTCGAATAACTGGTCGAATATATGGTTCCAAAGTTTTGGATGTTAAGTCTCTTGATTTTAAAAGTTCAGTCATGATTTCCTTCACATTAATCATACCGATGATGTGATCTTTATCCCCGTCTGTAATAGGGTATCTTGTGAATTGCTCTTCTTGAATGAGTTTCAGAAGTTCATCTAAGGTGCTCGTTTTTTCAAGCGAGCTTATCTCGGTACGTGGAACCATAATTTCTTTGGCTATTCTATCATCAAAATCAAAAATATTATTCACATACTTAAACTCTGATTGGTTTATTTCACCATTTTTGTAGCTCTCCGAAACGATAATTCGAAGTTCTTCTTCTGAATGAGCTAGTTCATGCTCAGAGGCTGGTTTTAATCCAAAAGTCCTTGTAATAAGTCTTGATGAACCATTTAATAACCATATAAATGGATATAGCACTTTATAAAAAAGAATTAAAGGAGTTGCTGCCCATAATGATATTTGTTCTGCTTTATGGATCGCAAATGTTTTAGGTGCTAATTCTCCAATAACAACATGGATAAATGTTATGATTGAAAAGGCTAAAGAAAAGGACAAAATTGTTATTGCAGCTTCTGGAATATGAATAACATACAGCAGAGGGGATAATAGATGCTGGATAGTTTCCTCTCCAATCCAGCCAATTCCAAGAGCAGTTACTGTTATACCTAGCTGACAAGCAGAAAGGTATTCATCTAGATTACTAGTAACTTTTTTTACAGCGAATGCATTTTTATTTCCCTCTTCTATTAGTTGATCAATTCTTGAACTACGAACTCTAATAATAGCAAACTCTGAAGCTACAAAAAAAGCTGTCAAAGCAACTAAGATGGCTATTATAACCAAGTTAAATATGTCCAATAAAATTCCTTATCTCGTTTAGAGACGAGTAAGGAGTCACCTCCTGATTTTTCTGTTTGTATGTTTTTATATTTATTTACGAGAGTAGAAAATCAGAAATTCATTCTAATTATTATTACACATTATTTAGGATATATATTTGATTTCTCTGAGCTAGTATAATAATGGTATTAGTAAAAGAATTAGAATCAATTCCTCTAGTTAAATTAACGATCCCATTATACCACCTCACAATATTTTAATTATGATCATTATACGTTAAGCCAAACTGTACAGTCAAACAAGGTAAACGCTAACTTTTTTAATTTTCTGATTTATTATGAAGAATAAATTAACTGTGTCATAATCAATCTATCTATTTCGTTGATAAAATATGACTAATTTTAAAAAAAGAAGAGCATGTCTTAAAGTAATTTCAGGTTACTCAGTAGACATGCTGCCTCTACATTAAAGTTGTGTTTCGTTAGTCTCTGCTTTCCATATTTTTTGAACATCAAAGCTTAAGATATGATTACGTAACATTTTATCTATTTTGAATATGTAACCTTTATGTTCGATGGTTTCGCCTTTCTTAAAGGTAGGATTTTGAAATAATATCCATCCACCAAGGGTGTGTATGCCTTCAATCTCAAGAGAAAGAGAAAGTAAGTCATTAACCTGATCAATTTCGAGTTTGGAATCAAGTATATAATGGCTATCACTTATTTTCTGAATAAATGGAGCTTCCTCTTCATCAAACTCATCTCTAATCTCACCGACGATTTCTTCAATAATATCTTCTATTGTGACAAGTCCAGCAGTCCCTCCAAATTCATCATACAAAATGGCAATAGATGATCTTTCCTTTTGCATCTTTAAAAAGATTTGATGAAGAGAAGTATGTTCTATTACATGAATAATCGGTTGGACATAATCACTCAGTGGTTTCTTTCCTATATTCCTATTTTTTATGGAATCAGTAAGTAATTGTTTAATATGGATGAATCCTAGAATGAAATCTTTATCTTCCCCTTTAGTGACGGGATATCTTGTGAATCGTTCCGTTAATATGATTTTTAACGCCTCTTCTACTGTTAAACGATCCGATAAAGTAATCATTTCTGTCCTAGGAATCATAATTTCATTAGCTAGGCGATTATCAAACGTGAAAATTCTATTTACATAATTAAATTCCGAAAGGTTAATTTCACCACTTTTATAGCTTTCCTCTAAGACAATTTGCAATTCCTCTTCTGTAAGTGCATTATTATTTTGGTTTACATCTTTAATTCCATATAACTTTGCCACATGTCTAGAAGCGTGATTTAATATCCAAATAAATGGATACATACATTTATAAAACAAGATAAGTGGTTTACTAATTACCAACGAAACTTTTTCTGCATTGATGATAGCGATAGATTTTGGAAAAAGTTCTCCTAATACGACATTAATGTAGGTAATAATGGAAAAGGAGATTACAAATGAAAGAACATTTGCGATACTAATTGGTATATTAATATGATTCAAAAGAGGCTTAAGGAGTTCCAATATCGCTGGTTGTCCTAGCCATCCTAATCCTAATGAGGTAATCGTGATACCTAATTGACAGGCAGAAAGGTAACCATCTATATTATCAAGAATTTGTTTTACAGATTTAGCTTTCAGATTACCTTCTGCAATTAGTTGTTCGATTCTAGAAGCTCTTACTCGTACAATTGAAAATTCAGTTGCGACAAAAAAAGCTGAAAGAATAATTAAAAATACTATTAATAAAATTTGTAGTGCAAGCATTATTTCCCTCACCAATCATTTTCATTTATTATATATGGTTTGAAATTTTATCTTCTGTTTTGGTTTTTCCACCTCGCATAGCGCTAACTATATTTCCTTTATTCTCTACTTCTTATTATTGTAAACTTATTCTTTAAAAAATAAAGGAGTTCTTCGTAAAATAAGGAGCATCACCATATCTGAATGTTCCTATCATCCATGAATAGATGCCCAATCTCTTGCTAGCATACTATAGGAGATTAAGTCATGATAATGATCGTATAAGAACTCTCCATCTCGAATGATACCTTCTTTATTAAAACCAAGTCGTTCAGGAATGGCTTGGCTTTTGATATTTTTTACACCACATTGTATTTCTACTCTATTTAACTTCAAATAATAAAAGGCATAGTTTAAAATAGCGGAAACAGTCTTCACCATAATTCCATTACCTTGAGCATCTTCAGCAAGATAATATCCTATGCTGGCCTTCCGACTGGCCCAGTCTATTTGCTGAAGGGTAATCATTCCAACTAATTGATCCTTAAAAAATATTCCTGCATTTAGCTCTGTATTATCTGCAAATAATTGTTTCCAGAGTGGAATTAGAGTTTGGTACTGGTAAGGGGAGTATATTTGATCAACCCATGGAAGCCATTTTCTCAGGTATAACCTATTTTTATCTACTAAAAGATAAAGCTCATTAGCATCATTTGGTTCTAATAGTCTAAGCTTTAATTGGGAATCAACAAAAATATGAAACAAAGGAAATCATCCTTTCTACTAGTCAGAATATGAATGGTCTAAGTACTTATCGTTGTATCATATGCTTAAAAATTGAAATGGCTAGTAGGGGAGTAAAAGGAAAAATTGCTTTAGAAAAATATAAAAAAATATAAAAAATATGTAAAAAGTACTAAATAAGTGGAAAATGTTGTCGATAATAAAAGTATAATTGAGACAATTTTTATTCTTACTAACAACATAACTGTAAGCGTTTAATTGCTCTATACTAGAGAAATCAAGTAGAACTGATAAGGGAGATGGTAATATGAGAAAAGGAAGAAATAGCCTTTTAGTTAGATCGTTAATAATAATGAATGTTTTTATTATTATTTCTGCTATTATAGGTGCAGGAGTAAACTTCTTTATGGTGCAAAGTGATGCTCCATCTGTACAGGTTACAGCAGTTCATTTTGCGGCAATTATTGGAATAGCTATTATTATAGCTGTTATATTTTCCATTGCTTATTCTTTTGTTTGGGGCAAAAAGTTAGCTGCCATATCCAAAATCAGTGATACTGCGATTCAATTAAGTGAAGGAGATTTAACGGTTTTCTACAATTATTCTTCAAATGATCAAATTGGTGAATTAAGTACTTCTATTAATCAATTACAGGCACAATATACGCATATTATTACAAATATGAAAAAAGTAAATGAAACGATTATTGGTGAAGCAAGTGAATTATCTGCTGTTGCAGAAGAAACATCTGCTAGTTCAGAAGAAATAGGTCGGGCAATGGCGGAAATAGCAGAAGGTGCTGTTACTCAAGCATCAGATTTAGAAGAAGTAAAAAAAGAAATAGATAATTTAACTCAATCTGTTGAAAATATGGAAAAAAGAAATCAAATGATTAAAGAAGCAACTCAACATGCGCAAAATGCTTCCTCTAAAGGACAACAAACAATAGCAGATTTAAAGAAATGCAATGAAAATACGAATAAGTCCACTAATGATGTAAGTGTAGGAATTACGAGCTTATATCAAAAAGTATTAGACATTTCAAAAATCACTTTAACGATTAATCGAATTGCTGAACAAACTAACTTACTAGCATTAAACGCTAGCATAGAAGCAGCACGAGCTGGAGAACACGGAAAAGGTTTTTCTGTTGTTGCAAATGAAGTAAGAAACTTAGCGGAAGAAACGAATTCAGCTACAAAGCAAATTCAAGATATGATTCAAAATATTGAAAAGGAAATGGAAGTAACTGTACAAGCTATATTTGATACAACTACTCAATCTACTGAATTAGATAAAGCAGTAAAAGAAACAGAACATGAATTTGTTACCATTGCAGATGCAGTATCTAACAGTATGGAAGCAGTAATATATTTAACAACAGAGCTTAATAATGTCGTAGAGCAAAGTGACCAAATTTTACAATCTGTCTCTAATGTTTCAGAAGTATCAGAGTCTGTTGCTGCAGCAGTTGAAGAAATTGCTTCATCAACGGATGAACAAATTTCTGCCATTGGAAATGTCGCGAGTTCGGCTGATAAATTGAAAAGAAATAATGAACAATTACTTGAATGGTTAGATCAATATAAAGTTTAATTGACTAAGAGCCCTATGTTTTTTATTTGAACATAAGGCTCTTTTATTAATGTGAATAAATTGTGGAATATTCTAACTATTTTACGCTTGAAAATTGTTTTTTTTATTTTTGATGCTTATAATAGTAATTAGGTGTAAAATTACACATAAAGAATAAGGGAATGAAAATATTGACTAGAGAAGAAATTATTGAAAGTGTATCAGAAAAAATGAAATTAATTAGAACAGAGGCAGGTTATACGCAGGATAAAATGGCTGAGGTTATCGGTTTGTCCAAAAAAACCTTAGTGCAAATTGAGAAGGGTAGGTTATATGCTGGTTGGTCAACAGTTGTTGCCGTTTGTGCCCTTTTTAGAGAGACGGAAACTGTACGCTTTTTATTCGGAAATGAACCTTTAGAAGTACTAGAAACAGTTGCTCATGAAGGCATGGACTATCGAAAGGAAAAAACATTGGGTGGTAAGGTCTGGTGGAGAGAAGTAGAAAAAAGAAAAGGGTTTATCCTTCAGCAGAATATTATTAGTCAACATTATCGAATTATTGATGAAGACCATTTTCGAATTTTTTCTAGTTTTGATGAAAAAGAAACAAGGAATCGATTTAACGAATTAATTAGTGAATACTAGTCTATACTTTGTAAGTGGTTGAATATATTCAGCCATTTTTTTGTTTCGTTGGTTTATTTTCATACTCTTAATTTTAAGAAGTATAAGGCGAATAGGGCTAGATATTGGCAAGAATTTCAGTCTGAGGGCTGACTAAGAAACCGACATATGGTCGTTCATTCACTATGTTCTATCGACTAAAATAAACTCATCAACTAAAGGATGAGGGATAAAAATATGAAAAAAATGATGGAAGTTTTTAAGAATGCCAGTTTTACGAAGCTATTTGTTGCCAATGTAACTTCTCAAATGGGAAGTATTATTGGATTAACTGCTTTTATGTTCTATATTCTCGATCGTTTTTCTAATCAACCTCAGTATGCTACGTTAACAGAATTAATGTTTTCTCTACCAACTTTGGCTGTTTTCTTCTTAGTAGGTGTCATAGCAGATCGGATAGATCGCCAAAAGGTAGCTTATCATTGTGATCTAATTGCATCATTATTATCCTTATGTCTTATTGGTGCAATTGCTATTGGATGGATGCCACTTATATTCTTCACCTTGTTTATTAGAAGTGGAGTACAAAAGTTCTTTTTCCCAGCTGAACAGGGGATATTACAAGGTATATTAAAAAAAGATGAATTTACTGCAGCTGCTGGACTTAACCAATTTATCGCTAGTTTATTTTCATTATTTGGAAATGCACTTGGTATATTTGCTTACTGGACACTAGGAATCTATGGAGCTATTGCGATTGATGTGATTACCTTTATGATAAGTGCTATTATAATTAGAACGATAAAATTGGAAGAGGAAGTTAGACTTCCTAACGGTAGTCATTCTATAAAAGAGTTAAACATACGTTTTATATGGAAAGATTTCTTTGTTGGTTTTACCTATATTTGGAATAATAAGCTACTACTATCCTTAATATACGGTTTTATTTCATTTGGAGTCATTAACGGAGGGTTTAGTGTAACACAAGTATTTATTCTGAAATATAAGCTTGCTCCAGACAATTATGAACAAATGTCCATTTATTTAGGAATTGTTTTTGGTGCAGGAATATTGATTGGAAGTTTTGTTGCTACACATCTTACACAGAAAATAAAGTTATTTAAGCTGATCACTTTTGCTATATTTTATATTGCTATAATGACAATTATTGT
>DATMFU010000154.1:0-5269 GCA_035556015.1 Niallia sp.
CCAAAATTTTGCCTAGTAAGCCATCATTTTGATTAAAGTTATTTTTTCTTACAGATAATGAATCAAAATCTGCTATTTCTAGTAATTCTCGATAGACCTCATATACGTCACTGCCGATTACTAATTGATATTGTCCACCTATCTCCATGACTTGAATCACTTCTGGAAGATCCTCTATTGCTTTTTTATTTGCTAGCTTTTTGTCCATTAACTTGAACCTTAATCTGGTAGTACAATGTGTTACAGAGTATACATTTTCTTCTCCACCGATTAAATTCAATATTTTATCCGCTAATTGCTTATAATCAACCATACTTCCTCCTTAAGCTAGATAAAAACCTAAATACCTGTTAACAAAAGTATTTCCATACATTTGCTAAAACAGATATTTAGGTTTTTCACACTTACCCTTTACCTTTTTGTTCAATCCACTCATGACGATTTGTCACACGCTGAATATGAATAATTAAATAGATTTTATCATCATTCTTAATTTCCCAATGATAAGTTTTTTGCACAAAGTTGGCTATCTTTTCTGTACATTGATAGGCTTTTTGATATTTATTCTTTACTTGCTCAAAAAGAAAAACATCTGAGTCTTCTCCATTCGTTTCTTTTCGCAAATAACGTAATGCAAAGAAACGAAGATGGGTCAAAAAACGTTCATAATTAATAGATGTTTCATCTAATGTAATTCTGTAATGGTATTTAACAATACTTAAAATACTATTGACCATTTTTGTGACATGCACTGCCGCCTCTATATTCTCTCCTGTTAACTGGCTATTGACTAAGTGAAGGGCAATGGAAGCAGCTTCATCTTCTCCAAGCTTTACTCCAGTTGCATCTTCTATAATATCCAAAGCATGTAAAGCTACAGTATATTCTTGTTTATAATACTTTCGAATCTCCCAAAGCAAAGCATTTTTCAATTCTATTCCTTGTTGATAGCGATTAATGGCGAAGCTTAAATGATCCGTAAGTGCTACATATAGGTAATCATCCAACTTGTACGATAATTTGGATTTAGCATAGGTTAAAATCTTATAAGCAATTTCCAAATATAATTCGGAGGCATCTGTTAATAAATCAGCTAATTTATCAGACACACCTTGCTTTTCCAGAATAAATGTTTTTTCCACTTTGGATAAGTCTACATTATCCCCAACCTTCTTTTGAAAAGCAAGACCTCTCCCCATAACAACAATCTCTTGATTATTCCCATCCTCTGATACTATAACGTTATTATTTAGCACCTTTTTGATTTCCATCTACATTCGCCCTTATAACATAATTTATCCCGTATTACGGTCGTAAAGCTAACTCAAATAAACGGAAAGTTCCATAAATTGTATATTCACTTATTACAAAAAAACCTAATAAAATAATAGAATACTATTTCTTGTATCCTATTATTATTTAGGTTCTCATGCTCGTTTGTAAACGTTTAATCTTTTTATAACATTTAGGAAAATAACTGTCAACAAGCTTTTATACTGAAAGACTCTTACAAGTATAGCTCTCTAGTGTAACTATATTAGCAAGATCTAAAGCGATTTGTTAAGAAATGACAAACTCCATCTTCATCACAAGATAATTCCGTTACTTCTGCTGCTAATTCTTTAATATGATCTGCTGCATTTTGCATCGCAACGGGCATTGCCACAAATTGAAGCATTTGAATATCATTGTTGCTATCCCCAATACCCATTGTATCTTCTACAGATAGTTGGAATTTTTCAAGCATTTGCTTTATACCTGTTGCTTTATGTACATTAGCAACCATCACTTCCACATTATGCTCAGATGACATGGAAGAACTGAAATCCATCTCTTTTTTTAGTTCTTCCAGTACCTTTATCCACATTTGAATATGTTCTTTTTCTCTAGCAAAAAAGTAAAACTTAGAAAACTTGGTTCCTTCAATAGAATCTTTCCAGGCAATTTTTTCACGAATTGCTTCTTTCCTTGATAGCCATTCATTGATTCCCACTGTATCTGGCTTTGGATCTCTAATTTCATCTAGCATATAAGCTTTATCTTGCGTTAAGGCAAAACGTGATTCTCCATAAGGAAAAAGTTCATAATATACTTTATGCTCTCTCGCCTTTTCTATGATTGTTTCTACTAATTCTAGTGAGAGGCTGTGTTGAAATATCATTTCATTCCCTACATATCCAGCCATTCCATTTGAAGTGACATATCCATCTACTTGAAATCCTTCTGGGACAACGGAATCAATTTCATCAAACGAACGACCTGTTGCAATAAAAACAAAGATTCCCTCTTTACGTAAATCATCTATTATCTCTTTTGTTTTATAACTTACTTTGTTTTGATGGTTTAAAATAGTTCCATCCATATCTAGAAATATCGCTTTTGGTTTCTTTAACAAGGCATTTCCTCCTCTTCTTATCTCTTTGGCTAGTATACACCTTGTTATTGTATTTTCTCAATCAAGAATCCTTTTGAATAATATATAGTAGAATCATCTATTTATATAGAAAAAAGCTCTGCACATACATAGTGTCATTTATTTACACATGTACATGCAAAACTTTTAAACTAATTCTCATTAACCTTATTCTGTTATTCCCTTCATCGTTTCTTTAAGAACTTTTACAGAATGTGCAAATTTCTGTTTTTCTGTTTCATTCAGAGGTAGTTCAATAATTTCACGAATTCCTTCTCTGTTTACTACTGCTGGTGTTCCAATGTATACATCACTCTCTCCGTACTGTCCATCTAAGTAAACAGATACCGGGAGAATAGCATTTTCATTTCCTAAAATAGCCTTTGTAATTCGGACTAAAGACATCCCTATTCCATAATAAGTCGCACCTTTACGTTCGATAATATGGTAGGCAGCATCACGAGTGTTGATAAACAGATCATCCAAATCTTTTTGGCTATATTGCTCATTTCTTTGTAGTAGTGATTCTACACTCTCTAACCCAATTGTTGTACGACTCCATACTGGTAATTCCGTATCTCCATGCTCTCCAATAATAGCAGAATGCACATTTCGAGTGTCTACATTAAAGTATTCTCCAAGCATATAGCGGAAACGAGCTGTATCCAATGTAGTACCAGAACCAATGACTCTTTCTTTAGGAAGTCCAGATTCTTTCCATGTTACATAGGTTAGGATATCTACTGGATTAGATGCCACTAGGAAGATTCCGTTAAACCCACTATCCATTACTTGTTTGATAATATTTTTAAATATGGCTGTATTTTTTGCAACAAGATCTAAGCGTGTTTCTCCTGGCTTTTGTGGCAAACCTGCTGTAATAACAACTAGATCTGCTAATCCACAATCTTCATAATTACCACTCCATACTTTCACAGGTGCAGGAGCAAATGGAGCACCATGGTTTAAATCCATTGCTTCCCCTTCTGCTCTTTTTTCATTAACGTCAATCAATACTAACTCTTCAGCAACTCCTTGGTTAATGAAAGAATACGCATAACTACATCCAACCGCTCCAGTTCCAATTAAAACAACTCGATTTATATTTTGTGTTTTCATTGTAATCGATCCCCTTTTATTCTATATATGTTTATTGTAAATTTTATTTAATAGTAGAAAGCTAGATTGCTCTCTATGCTTAGCCATTGTTGAAAGATTCAACTAACTATGTCGATTCATAATAAAGTGTGTAATAATATTGGTTACAGGTATATTATAACTCTAGTATTGTGAATAAAATCACATAATTTATGTCTTTTTTTTGAACACTATACTAAAACGTTTACAATAAGTCTTTTATAGACACAAAATATTCACATTTTCATGATTATTAAATGCAAAACAGGCATCATTTCATCCATAAAAAAACATCTACTTTTTCAATTGGTAGATGTTTTTAAACTTTCATTTATTTTATTTTCTTCGGACCATTCCATCAAGAGAGTTTCGTTTCCTCTTTTTCAACCTGAATGAAAGTAGTATCAACCATGCAAGTATGACACCTATTCCGTCCACAATAATAGCATCTTCCCAATGACCTGTTCTCCCTGCCACAAAAGATTGATGCCATTCATCGCTACAAGCATAAAGAATAGAAAGAACACTACTTAATAGGTAATTTCCTATCCCTTTTATATTTGTTTGAAGGATGGTCAAAGAAAAAAGAATCGTTAAAAAACAATACCCAAACACGTGACCAGCTTTACGAAATAAGAATTCAATAAAACCATATGGGTCACTTTCAGAAGAAACTTGTGTTCCATCATAGTGAAAATCAATAGAGGGTAATCCAATATCTGAAAGATTCACTTTCTCTTGTAGATATGGCTTAATGTCCTGTTCTTCATAGGGCATGTTTGATAACAAAAAAATGATAGTCATGTACAGGATACTTAGACAGAGGAATAAATAAAATCTTTTTTTATTTGTTATTCTTATATTCAATTACTAACAGCCCTTCATTTAAAAATAGTTACCACCTATTATAATCTATCTGTAGTAATCTGGTAATGAAATTCAAATAAGTTCATCGAGAAAGTATATAAAAAGATCACATTACTTTAAGCTATACTGCTTCTCAAAATAGTGTCGATATTCTCCACTTATAATTTGTTCCCACCATTTCTTGTTATCTATATACCATTGGATAGTGTGAGCTATGCCTGATTCAAATGTATATAGTGGTTTCCAGCCTAAAGCTTCAATCTTAGTTGGATCAATTGCATATCGTTTATCATGGCCTAAGCGATCTGTCACAAATTCAATCAAATCATCTGATTTCCCTAATGTATGAAGAATCGTTTTTACCACTTCTAAATTGGTCCTTTCATTATGCCCGCCAATATTGTATATTTCCCCATCCATACCTTCATGAAGGACTATATCAATCGCTGCACAATGGTCTAATACATGTAACCAGTCTCGAATATTCTTTCCGTCTCCATAAACAGGAATCTTTTGTTCATTTAACACACGTGAGATGGTTAGTGGGATTAATTTTTCTGGAAAATGATATGGACCATAGTTATTGGAACAACGAGTAATAGTAATTGGCAAGCCAAATGTCTTATGATAAGAACGAACCAACATATCAGAAGAGGCTTTACTTGCACTATAAGGGCTATTTGGTTGTAATGGCGTCTCTTCCGTAAAATAGGTCATTGAATCGAAATCTAATTCTCCGTACACCTCATCTGTAGACACATGGACAAATTTCGTCACTCCTACAGTTTTCGATGCATCTAGCAATACCTGTGTTCCTAATACATTTGTCATAACAAAAATTTCTGGATTTTT
>DATMFU010000155.1:0-6763 GCA_035556015.1 Niallia sp.
GTATATAGATTTCCCATTGGATTATTAATCACACTTATCAACCTCATTTCCTATTGCTCTCTTATATTTAACCTTTCACACTACTTGTTTCTTCCAACCATAAAATACTAGTTACTCCTCGAGGATAGTATTTACTAGCTGCAATTTCCCCTGAAATGATTTGATCACTCCAACTCCAAACAGATAATTCTGGATGAGTCAGCCACTCTACGTGAGCATAGTCAGCTCTTCTTCCTTTTTCGTCCCATTCCCAGCCAAGAATTTCTCTCGTAATAAATTGACATAAATAAATTTTACTTAACCAGGAATTATTACTAGTTGACGAAATCTTCCAACCACCATCTTCAAATAAGCAAGTCCCTTCGACTAGGACTTTTTCTAAGTGTCTTTTTAATGCTTTGATATAATGCCCAAAACGTCCGTTTTCCTCTAGTACTTCCTGGCAATTCGTAAAGTAAGGAAACACTAGGCCTTCGATTGCAGGAATGATTTTCGAATCATTACCTTCTCCGATAACTGCTGGAATATATCCTTCTTCTGTAACATTTTCCACAATCGTATTCGCACATTTTTCTGCCTGTTCTCCAGCCACCTTTGCTAATTCAGGTCTACCATTCTCGGAAAATATTTTTTCTAATGCAACATAAGATGCCCAGATTTTACCGCCTAGATATATATTATTTCTGGCTTGACCTAAGGATACATCTAAGCTATCGTAAGTAGTTATTTCTGCTCCACCCATTGTTCTTGAGGAATCTAGACCCATTAATCCATTTCTTTTTTCTGGAATTGGATGGTCTCTGTTTATCATACTATCAAAACAACTTTCTAAAATAGATAAATTATCACTCAACCATTTATCATCTTTAATCTGCTCTACGTAAACGGAAGCACATAGAACCCAGTTCACTAACTGTTCGTGTGTCATATGAGAAAAGCAACCATCTAGTCCGTATAATTCGTAAGTTGAATAATGTTGACGTGAAATTGTATTTGCCATCCCCATATCATGAGTGAAACTAATACCACCAGGATATTCTTTGTCATCATTAGGGAAACGGACAGTATCCTCATAGCTAAAACGCTCAACAAACATATCTAGTTCATTTTTTACTGTCCATGGATTCATTTTTAATTCATAGAATAACTGATCAACAGTTAAATCAAAGGTATTCATCATACGATATTCCCCTTCGTTGACTACCCAAAAAGGCTGCTCTCCATTATTTAATAATTGAGTCGATCCATAATAACTACGAATAGAGTGAATCATCATAAAACGTTGATCTTCTGTTAAGTGTGAAGCATTTTCTATCATTTCATTTGCTTGGATGGCTCTATTTTTAATAGAATCGAAATGATCCATTGTATATAAAGCAACTTCTTCTATGTTTTTAAAAAACTTCGAATAGTAATAGGATGTATCCATACCAGCAGTCACTATACCACCTCTATAGAAGCAGATGGAGAATTGATAGGTTCTTTTTTCACCTGCAGGAACTTCCATCATTAATGCACCTAATGGACCTAAACCAAATGTCCAATTCTCTTCATGTGGTGTGGTTAATATATTTTCTAGACTAAAATGCATAGCAGACTTAACATCTGTAGATTTCGAAACAATGGCTGTTATTCTTCCTTGACCAATACCAGAATAGCTAGTCATGGTATCATCTAGTCTTCTCATCGAGCTATATGGATCAGTTCCTTGATAGCCAAAAAATGCCTTGCGTATTTTTGTCCCTCTTGTATTATCAACTGTCAGTTCTGCTAAAACAGCAGGAACAATGATTCCTTTTAAGTCTTCTTCATTAGCATTTGACGGGTCAGGAATCGGTTCAACTTGAGAATAAATAGTGAAGCTAAAATCGTCCGTTTCCCATGTATCTGTACCTAGCTTAAATTTCCGATTAATCTTTTCTTTTGGAACAGGGAATATAATATTAGGTTTGTCTGGATCTGGATCCATATTTTCGATATCATATCGTTTACTTTCATCCTCTTCTTGATAAGTGAAAAACGGAAGTGCTTGATAAGTTCCCTCTTTATCTATGTTTTCTGCACCAATATATATATTTTGTCTTGGCGATTTTCCTAATTCTAAATCTAAGCCCCCTCCTGCACCAGGAAAGCCTAATGTAAAGCTTGCATATGCACCTATAGGTGAATGGTGAGCATTATAAAAAAGATTATTCGGCATGTTTAAATCTCCTTTACTAATTCATTTTTAACCTTTCACTGAACCTGCAGCTAACCCTTCTACGATACGATTGCTTAAGATAATAAATGCGATTAGTATTGGTATAATACTAATCATTAAAGTAGCCCCAATTGCTCCCCAATCCGTCAAATATTGACCAACAAAGTTGTTTACACCGACTGTTAATGTTTTCCACTTATCTGAACTTATAAAGGTATTTACAAATACAAATTCATTCCAATTGTAGATCATGTTGATAATAACTACAGTGGCCATAACTGGTGTTGTCATTGGAAGAGTTATTTGAAAGAATATACGATGAATGGAACACCCATCCATCACTGCTGCTTCTTCCATTTCTCTAGGCAATGCTTGATAGAATCCTAATAGTATCATGATGGTCAAAGGCAAATTAAATGCCGTATACGATAGAATAATAGAGATAGGATTATCAATTAATTTCAACTCATTAAAAAAGCTAAATAATGGTATTAAGGTCGAATGAAGCGGTATCATGATACCAACCATAAATAATCCAAGTACTAGTTTACTTAGCTTCCAATACATACGAGTAATGGCAAATGTTACGAAGCTCGCAAGAATAACTGTTAAGATGACAGCAACTATCGTTATCCAAACACTATTAAAGAAATAGAGGCTTATATTACCTTGTGTCCATACCTTTACATAGTTTATCCACTGCGGATCTTTAGGAAGTGCAAATGGAGATAAACCAAATACCTCTTGATTGGTTTTTAATGAGAAGAAAAAGAGCCAAACAAGTGGATATATTTGGAATATAGCAATAACCCCCAATACAAAATACAAAAGAGTGTAACCTAGTTTACCGGAAATTCCCCCTTTTCTTTTGGGAGATATAACTAGATTGCTTTTCTTATTTTCTTGTAAACCTATTTCTGTCATTTTTTATCCCCCCTTTAATACTGTACATTTTCTTTTGACGCTGTTAATTTTTGAATGATCCATGTCATAACTAAGCAAAGAACTAATAAAGCAAAACCAATTGCACTTCCGTATCCAAAGTCATACGTTTTGAATGCTTCCTTATACATGTATGAAGCAATAACTTCACTAGCCCCGTTTGGCCCGCCTCCAGTCATAACGTAAATTAAATCAAAATATTTTAATGAACCAACAATTGCTAACACAATAGTTACTTTTATTACTGGTAAGATTAGAGGAAGCTTTATTTTATAAGCAATTTGGAATGGACTAGCTCCATCTATTTTAGCCGCTTCCATAATTTCATCTGAAACACCTTTTAAAGCTGCATAGTAAATGATTATGTAGAACCCAGCATACTGCCAAACAATTGGAATAAAAATGGAGTATAAAACAAGGTTAGGATCAGCTAACCATATTGGCGTATTCTCTACACCAAACATCTCCAACAATTTATTAAGCATCCCATTTGTTGGATCAAAAATTTTCAGCCATAACTGTGCTATGGCCACAGATGATAATAACATGGGGATTAAATATATTTTTCGAAGTAGTCCTGCTCCTTTTATTTTACTTGCCAATATAAGGGAGATAATTAAATAAATAAGTAAACTAAAAGCGGAAAATACCGCTAAAAGAATGGAATGATACGTACTTGACCAAAACATTTTATCTTTCATTAATTCAATATAATTTTCAAGTCCAATAAAGGTTTTCTTTCCTATCCCATCCCAATCCATTAATCCATAGTAACCTGTCAATACAATTGGAATATAAATTAAGAACAAGATGAGAATTAGTGCTGGTAACACATAAAGGGCTATTACCCATTTATTTGACATAACCTGTTTCAATGAACATCCCCTCCTTACCACTAATACTTATATTAATTTGTTCCACTAGCTACATAACCAATGGCTAGTGGAATCTACTTTTCACCAAATATAGAGGATAACTAACCTATTCTTCCTCTTTTAATGCTTCTTCTTGTTTCTTTGTAAATTCTTTAGGAGAAGCTTGCCCTCCAAATAACGACTGAATCATATCTAAGTGAACTTGTGCTACGCTAGAACTCATTTGAACATCTGCATATAATGTAAGATTAGAAGCACTACCTAGATCATTAAGAATATCAATATACATTGGAGCTAAATCTAAATTTGTTGTGTCCACAACTGTTGCAGGTATTACTCCAGCATCTGTAACGGAGTTTTTGCCCCACTCTTGTACTAAATAAGAAACAAATTCTTTAGCCTCTTCTTTTACTTTAGATTTTTCTGAAACAAATAAGCCAACTCCTGGTCCACCTACATAGCTGTTTATATCTCCTTTTCCACCTGCATATGTTGGGAATTTAAAGTAGCCAACTTTATCTTTAAACTCCTGTGTTACGTCTGGGCTTGTTGTATAATTTGGTAACTCCCAAGTAGCCATTAAATACATAGCTGCTTGCTCGTTCATAAAGTATCCCTTTGCTTCATCATTTGATAAGCCATTAAATCCTTTGACAAACGCACCCATGTCTACTAATTTTTTCACTTCTTCTGCTGCCTTCACTAATGCTGGATCTTCAAAACTTCCTTGACGATTAATAGCATTTGTTAATACTTCTGGTCCACCTATTCTATCAGCCAAGTACATATACCACATAGATCCAGTCCAGCGATCTTTATTTCCTAATGTGATTGGAGTAACACCTTTGTCTGATAATGTTTTAACAACCTTTAGAAAATCATCATATGTTTCTGGAGTTTCTAAATTGTACTTAGCAAAAATCTCTTTATTGTAATAAACTGGCGTAATATTTAACTCTAATGGAAGTCCGTATGTTTTTCCATCTATTGCAAAAGCTTCTGTTGTACCAGAGACAAATGCATCTTTAAAATTACTTTCAATCACATCGTCTAATGGAGCAAACATGTCACCTTCAACAAATGGTTGCATATAACCAGCTGCCCAAGTTACACCTACATCAGGAAGCTCATTAGACGCTGAAAGAACCTTCACCTTATCTTTATATTGTTCGTTTCCTAGTATTTCTGTTTGAATTTTTATATCTGGGTGGTCTTTTTCATACTGTTTAATGATATCGTTAACAATAGTGTATTGTGCTTTAGAGCTACCTTCTGGCCATAGATGCATAAACTTAATAACTGTTTTCCCTTCACTTGAAGCGCTTTCATTATTTGAAGAACTAGATGAAGAACATCCTGCTAAAGCCAGTACCATCACTAACACTATGGTCATGACTACTGCTATTGCTTTCCTTTGAATCATTTAAAATACCCCCTAATACTCTGTTGTTATCTTACAACTAAAGTCTATCATCATAGTAATTTTCCAAAAAGGTAACAATGATTAGATAAAATTCAACTATTTTTAGAAAGCCTTTTCATTATTGATTTTTCGATAACCTGTAGGAGTAGTTCCCTCCATTTCTTTAAATATTTTTATAAAATATTTAACTGTTTTGTAGCCAGATTCCTCTGCAATTTCATTAACAGATAGCTTAGTCGATAGTAATAAATCTTTTGCATGTTGGATTCTTCTTCTTGTTATGTATTCACTAAAAGTAAGATGAAGTTCTTCTTTAAATAATACGCTGAGATAACTTGGATTCAAATATACATGTTCTGCTACCTCTTTTTGGGTTAGTTCATCTTTTAAATGTTGCTCAATATATTCCAGTGCTTTTTGAATAGGCTCTTTAGCTGAACGATTCATTACTGTGGCATCAACAAGCTTCTCATCAACTATTTTTGTAACGATATCTACACGTTCTCTACTTTTTTCAATTCTTAATGCATCCTCTACAGCTTCTATTAATTTCTTTTTACTCAAGGGTTTTAACAAATAATTAACAACCCCAAGACGTAAAGCTTCTTGGGCATATTCGAATTCTGTATAAGCACTTATAACAATCACAACTGGAGTATGTTTCTGAGCTTTTAATGTTTTTAACATATCAATTCCACTAACCTTAGGCATTCGAATATCTGTGATTAATAGATTTATTTTTCGTTGTTGGATTGTCATCATTGCATCTTCTGCATCTGCTGACATTAAGATATTGTATTCTCCCTTTGCCCAAGCTTCTAATGTTCTTTTTATTCCTTCTCTAGACCTTGGCTCATCGTCGACTATCAGAATTGTTTTCTCATAAACCACTTACATCCCTCCGTCTATTGGAATCATAAATGAAATGATTGTCCCTTTGTTTTCGACACTATTTATTACCAAAACATCCTTTTCTGCCTTATAGTAAAGTAAAAGCCGCTTGTATACATTGGAAATAGCGATTCCCTTCCCTGTTCCTGAAGGGATACCTCCCTGTTGAAGAGAATCCTGGATGTTTTTCAACTTTTGTTCACTCATTCCTACCCCATCATCTTTCACCATTATCCTTATTGAATTACTCTCTTCAACTGGCTCTATCATTATTTCAATATTGCATCTACCAATCTTATTTTCCGCACCATGTAACACTGAATTTTCAACCAACGGCTGTATCAACAACTTAGGTATTTTCACATTTTCATATACGTTAGGAAGCGTAATATTCCACTTTAATTCTTCTCCAAATCTCATTTTCATTATTTC
>DATMFU010000156.1:0-9722 GCA_035556015.1 Niallia sp.
TCAATAATGAACTTTTATTTATTACATCCCCATCTAATATCTTTGTAATCTCCATTGCTTTCGTTAATTTTCCTGGCCCATTACAGACAGTTAAACCTGTAGTCTTTCGATTACGTTCCATCCATTCTAGGCCATCAATGGGTTCAATTGCTCGAATCAGAACAGCTTGTGGATCGCCTGCCTTTTTTGTAACAATATTTAGCATTTGATGGGTATGCATAGTGTATATATAAATGGTCCCACCAAGTTTATACATCGATTCTAACCTAGGAGTCCGTCTCCCAGCATAGCTATGACAAGCCATATCCTCTATCCCCAAATAAGCCTCTGTTTCCACAATATAACCACTATAAAAACGAGTCGGCGTCTTATGAATAAGAATCTTCCCTAACAGTTGTCTTGCAATTTCCTCCGTTGATTGGTGGATATAATCAATCATTGTCTTTTCTCCTCATTTTTTCTTATAATATACATTTCTTTTCCCCAAAAAAGAAAGAATCATCCCTTTGATATAAGGATGATTCCGTTATTCCTTACTACTTATTGTTTCACAAGTTCTTTCTCTTGCTCTAAGGCAGCCAATCCTGCTTGATTTAATGTATTCCAAGGTTTATTAAAATGAGGTTGGAAGAAGAAATCTACAAAACCTAGCTCTTCAATGGTCATTTTTGTTTGGATACATACAGACAATGTATTAACCATTTGTGTTAAATCAGCCTTTGAGATGAGCTGAGCCCCTAATATTTGCTTCGTATCTTTATGGAAAAGTACTTTTAAACGAACTTCATTATACGTTGGCATAAACTCTGGGCGGTCATTATCAATGACTTCCACTACTTCATAAGGTATATTACTAGCTTTTGCGGTAATTTCTGTTAAACCAGTAGATGCCATATTTAGTCCAAATATATGCAGACCAGATGTTCCTTGTGTTCCCATATATTTTAGATTTTTACCAGCAATATTATATCCTACTAGTGTCCCCATACGAACTGCATTTGTTGCAAGTGGAATATATCGCTTATCCCCAGTAGGGTTATAATTTACTGCACAGCTATCGCCTGCAGCATATATATCTGGATTACTTGATTGCATGTACTCATTAATTTTTATTGCACCATTAGGTAGTAAATCAACCTTTCCCTTTAAAAGATTGGTATTAGGGCTGAAACCAACACAGAGAATCACAAGATCGGTCTCATATTCTCCTTTTGTTGTATAAACCTTTGTTACTTTTCCTTCTTCATTTCCTTCAAATTTGGTAACTGTTTGTTGTAGAGCTAAATGGATATTTCGCTCAGAAAAAGCCCCCTCTACCACATCTGTAAATTCCTTATCTAAATACTTATTTAAAATACGATCCTCACTATCAATTAGTGTTACATGTTTCCCGTTTAATTCGAAAGCCTCCACTAATTCTACTCCAATATATCCTGCACCAATAACTGTGACATTTTTCACATCTTTTGCTTTCGCAATAATTTCATTTGCTTGATTATAGTTTTTAGATAGTAAAATATTATTTAATTTAATTCCTTCAATAGGAGGTATAATTGGCCATGAACCTGTTGTCATTACCAACTTATCATAGTGATCTACTTTCTCTTCTCCTGTTTTTAGATCTCGTACTCTTACATTTTTCCCTTCTGTATCTATTTCAAGTACTTCATGCTCCATATTCATTTTGGCCCCTAGTTCTTGGAGTTCCGCTGGAGATGAATAGAACAGTTTGCTAGCGTCTTTTGCAACTCCTCCTACATATAAGGCAATTCCACAAGATAGAAAGGAAACATTATTATTTTTTTCATAAACCGTAATCTCTATATTATCATTTAACTTTGCTAACGTTTTAACAGCTGCAGTTCCTGCGTGTGTACAACCAATTACAACTACTTTCATATTTGAAAAGCTCCTTTGTAATAGATTTTGTGAAAAGATTCACTTTTAATTGTGATGTTATTCACATATATTGTGATGCTCTTCACATATCGTTCATACTTTTATTATACATACAAAAAATGAATATGCAACTATTATTGTGATTTTTTTCACAAATAAATTTAAGTTTATTTTCTCCTTTCATTTACTCCTTATTCTAGAAGGTAATTAAATAAAAGAGCTGACCTCTTTGTTCTCCTCGTTCCATTAGATTCATGGCTAATAGATAAAGAACAGAAGTCAGACTCTATTTTAGTTACTTATTTTTAATAAACTATTGTACTTTCATTGCCAAGTCTCCATTTTTTGCCCACCCTACTCGTACAATTAAATAGTAGATAGAAAGAGTAATGGCAATTGGAATCACTACACCTATTACAATATAAATAACAAAGTTACTTAACCCTTGTGTAGCTAGAATACTAATTGGAGCAATCAAAGAATTTAAGCCTAAACCTGCTAATTCATATGTGGAAGTAAATCCAAATCCTAATGTTGCTATCGGTGCACAAATTACTGCTGCAACAAACGGCGGGATGATAAGCAACGGATTCTTTACTAAATTAGGAAACTGCACCTTTGGTGTAATAATAGATTGAGCAAGGAATCCTCCTAAATCATTTTGTCGAATAGACATTGCTGTGAAACCTGCAAATTGTACTGTACATCCAATTAGTGCAGCTGCACTGGAAATTGGATCCATTTGTAATGCAATCGCAAGAGCTGCCGAAGAAGCTGGTGTCATTAATAAGATACTCCATACAAGAGAAATAACCATTGGCGCTACTAATGGTGACCCTTGAACAGAAGAAGTAATCTGTCCGCTAATCCATTCTAACATTGGAGTTGTTACTGCTGCTAATCCAATACCTGCAATTCCTCCTACAAGTATTGCCGCTGCTGGAATTGCTACCATGTCTAAAATAGTTTTACCATTAATTCTTTTCCCTACAAATGTTGCTACAACTGCTGCCAATACAGCACTAATCGGCTGTCCTGTCACTAACACCATTCCTGCATCTGTTGCGTGTAATGCATTTCCCCCAATAGTACTACAAACCATCGCACTGAAGATAACTAGTGTGTTTCCTCCTAATTGATAGGCAATTCCTGCTCCAAAAGCTGGTGCTAATAATACTTTTGCAACCGATCCGATTTGTACTAGGAATCCCCAATCAAAAGCTTTTCCAAGTGATTCCAATAAAATCCCTATTCCTAATGTTACTAATACAGCATTAGACATTCCTGCTGATGCTTTATACATTCGTTCAAAAAAATATTTCTTAAACTGCTCTTTTTTCATTTGTCTCGTCTCCTCTAGTTGTGTGTTATGAAATATTATTTATGCAATTAAAAAAGCCTGTCCACAAAATGGATAGGCACTCGTCATTGAAACAACTGTTTAGTGCCTTGTTTTTAAGAATTCAAACTTGGACTAAACTATTCCCTATTACTTGCTAATTGGGCATCATTTAATCCTAAGAGCATAATATGAGTATAATGAGTGACTGTGGTGTTATTTGAATGTTCATAATATGCTCCTCCTTGTCTTTTAATAGTGTGTTGTTATAGTATCTCAATATTCTGAAAATGTAAATAATTAAATATTTTCCAATTAAATATAAAACGTTATCATTAAAAACATTTTTTCGTGCTTCTTAAACAATTGTTAAGAAATTGATTAAAAATGGATATTTTTCTTTACTAATAGTAGGGTTTTTTCGTCAATAATATATAAAGTGTAGTTTTTCATGAAAAAACCAACAAAAAAAGAGTGGTACACCACCCTTTACTAAATAATTTCTATATTTTTCGTTTCCCTTCCAAAGAAAAACACAACAGCTGCACCAATTAACACAGCAAAACAAAATATAGTAAAAATAACAGAGATCGAAACATTTTGAGCCGTTAAGTATGGTACAAATAACGGTCCTAAAACCCCTCCTACTCTACCAATAGCAGCAGCTGCACCTGCACCGGTTCCACGAACTTTTGTTGAATATTGTTCTGGCGTATATGCATATAATGCCCCCCAAGCTCCCAAGTTAAAAAACGATAGGAAAATCCCAGAAGTAAGTAACATGGCTGTACTATCTGAAAGGCCAAACATAAATGCACTAACGGCAGTTCCAATTAAAAATACAACAAGAACAAATTTTCTTCCGACTTTCTCTATTAAATAAGCAGCCACTCCATATCCTGGTAATTGGGCTATTGTCATAATTAATACATATCCAAAACTTTTAATCATGCTATGACCTTCTGCTACCATTACACTTGGTAACCATAGAAACATTCCATAATAAGAAAACACTACACAAAACCATAAAATCCACAAAGTTGCTGTTTGTTTCCGATTATCTTTAGACCAAAGCATGAGCATACTATCTTTTATTGATAATTTTTTCTCTTTCTCTACCTGCAAGTACTTCGGGGAATCAGGTAAATTCCAGCGTAAATAGATAGCATATATGGCGGGAATAACACTGATAAGCATAGCAGTCTCCCAACCATAGTCAGGTATAACAAAATAGGAAATGAGAGCTGCAACTAGCCAACCAAAAGCCCAAAAGCTTTCGAGTAACACTACCACTTGCCCTCGCTTCTCTTTAGGAACACTTTCTGAGACTAGTGTAGATGCCACCGGTAACTCTCCTCCAAGTCCCATTCCTATTAAGAAACGGAGAAGTAAAAATATACTTAAAGAAGAAGTAAAAGCTGATAAACCACTACCAATAGAAAATAATAATATCGTTATCATAAATACATGTTTTCTACCTATTCTATCTGCCATTATTCCAAAAACTAGTGCTCCTACTGCCATTCCAATGGAGTTTACACTTCCAATCCACCCCATTTCCTTCCCTGTAAGATTCCAATCTACTTGTAGGGCTGTGATAATAAAGGAAAGCATCCCAACATCCATAGCGTCAAACATCCATCCTAATCCTGCAATACCAAGAAGCCTTCTATTGGTAACTTCTTTTTTCATAATATCCTCCTACATTTTTCTGTTATTATTTGCAAATTTCATCATTTTTATGAAAATCAACTATTATAATAACACTTGTCATGACAAACATCATTACATTCTTGTAATTTTATACAGAAAAATGGTGATAGATAAGTAAAATTTAGTAACCTATAATACTATGCAAATAAAACCAAAAATTTCCTGTAAAATATCGTATTTATCCCTTTACTTTCTTATAAATAAGCATAAAATGGTTCTTATATTTGCTAAATTTTAAATAAAGGAGATAAGTAGATTTGAGTGTTTCAACAAACAAAATACAAAATCAATCCCTTTTTCATATATCCTGGCCACTATTTATTGAATTAGCCTTACATATGGGAATGGGGGTAACAGCTACCTTAATGCTTAGCCACTATTCTGATGGTGCTGCAGCAGGGGTTGGAGTTGCCAATCAATTACTAGGAATTTTCATTCTCGTTTTTAACGTTACTTCCATTGCAGCCATGATCCTTATTAGTCAAAGATTAGGTGCTAATCAAATGAGTGATGCGAGAAGGTTTGCTCGGTCTGCAGTTGGGTTAAACTTTTGGTTCGGAATTGTAATAGCAATCCTCGTCTTAATCTTCGGTGAACATTTATTACAATTATTCGATATTCATGGTGAGGTATTAGAATATGGTTTAATATTTGTTCGTATTTGCGGTGCTTCTCTCTTCTTAGAATCTCTCTCTCTTGCACTTGGCGCCATATTGCGAAGCCACGGTTTCACAAAAGAATCAATGATTGTTAGTGTCCTTATGAATGTTATAAGTGTGATTGGATACGCACTTAGTATAATGGGCATGTTTGGACTCCCTATCACTGGAGTAGTTGGAGTATCCTGGACTATTGTAGTTGCCAGAACTTTTGCAGTACTAATCTTGCTCTATCTAATTTATAAACGAATCGCTTTAACATTTGTTGTAAAAGACTTCCTTAAAGTTAATAAACAGGACATTAAGGATCTCCTTCATATTGGAATTCCTTCTGCAGGAGAAAATTTATCTTACCAATTTTCTCAGTTAATTATTACAGCTATTGTCGCTTCTTTTGGAGATGCCTCCTTATCAGCAAGAGTATATATCTCCAATATATCCATGATTTGTTATTTGTTCACATTAGCTATTGCTGAAGGTACACAAATTTTAGTTGCGCGCTATATTGGTGGTAAACAATATGACCGCGCCTTGAAAAGAGGGGTAAAAACCTTAAAGATTGCAATGGTTACTTCATTAGCTGCAGCCCTTGTTATGGCAGCAATTGGTTCACCTATTTTAGAATTGTTTACAGATAACTACGAAATTCTAGCAATCGGCTTACCAGTTTTATGGGCAATCGTCTTTACAGAGCCTGGTAGAGCGATGAATATTGTATTAATGAGTTCTTTAAAGTCTTCAGGAGATGTTCGCTTTCCTGTTGTTATCGGAATAATTTCCATGTGGGGATTAGCAGTAACGTTGAGCTATACGCTCGGAATCACTTTTGGATTAGGATTACTTGGCGTTTGGATGGCTCAAGGCATTGATGAATGGTTCAGAGGTATTTTTGCTTATAGACGTTGGAAGTCAAAGCCTTGGGAAAAGTCAAAGGTAAAAGAAGCAGTTAAAGGACATCACGCATAAAAATAGGGAAGGGTTAGTAAATCATTATTCGATTACTAACTCTTTTTGTTTGTTCTAATCCTAATTCCCCACATCCTTCCTACTTTTTTCCTAATTGACAAAAAATATTTGAAAAGCGCTTACATATGCTATATACTGTTACTAAACCGGTTTACTAAATCGTTTTATGAGAGGTGAAAGGCTTAATGTCCACTTTTGTTATCCCCTTAAATGCTTTTTTTGAAAAAAAACCACTATGGGAAGAATTATCAAACGCACTTTCTATAATTGGAGAATCAAAAGCTGATGGAGTAGAAATTAGAAGAGAATTATTGACAGATAACTGCATCCCAACAGAGTTGCAACTGATAAATGCCCATTTGCAAAGTAAACCTCTTTTTGCTATCTACTCTGCACCTATTCCTCTATGGAATGAAGATGGTTACTTAAATACAATTGAACTTTCATCCATTTTTAAGGAAAGCGATATCATCTCTGCTAAAATGGTTAAGTTACCCTTAGGTCATTATCATCAAACAAAATCTAACATGAAGTTACTCGGGGACTTTTTACAAGAGCATCCATCTATTAGTTTAGTAATTGAGAATGACCAAACAGTATCTGGCGGAAAAATACGACCATTACTACAATTTTTTAAAAGCGTTTTCAGTAACGATATTCCTATAAGAATGACATTTGATATGGGAAATTGGGCGTTTCTCCAAGAAGATGCAATAAAAGCTTTTTCCTTGTTCCACTCCCATATTGAATATGTCCATATAAAACAAGTACAACCAAGTAATGGAAACTTACAAACATTACCGATTGATTGCGATAAAAACGAGCTATGGAAATTAATAAATACTTATCTATCTCCTTCTATACTGAAAGGTTTAGAATTTCCTATTAATCTCTCTATACAATCAATCAATAACCAGATCGACATATTATCTAAACAAAGGTGGGAACGAACATATGCAATCAACTGATGTAATTACTTTTGGCGAAGCAATGGCGATGTTCATTGCAGATTCAGTAGGACCCTTACAAGGAGGAAGAAAATTCACACTAGAACTAGCAGGCGCAGAAACAAATGTAGCAATTGGATTAGCTAGATTAGGTTTTAACACTAGCTTTGTTAGTAGAGTTGGAGCAGATGCGTTTGGAAAGTTTATTATTCAAAGTCTGCAGAAACATGGCGTTCAGACAGAACAAATAATAACAGATAATAACTATCCAACCGGATTCCAATTGAAATCTATGGTCGAAATAGGTGACCCAGAAGTTCAGTATTTTCGAAAAGGTTCTGCAGCAAGTCATTTAAATCTTCTAGATTGTAAAGAGGAATACTTTAAACAAGCGAAGCATCTTCATATGACTGGAATACCTCTTGCTCTTTCGGAAAGTTGTAAGCTTTTTGCACAGAAAGCAATGGACTTTTTTAAAAGCCAAAATAAAAAGATATCCTTTGATCCAAATTTACGACCTACCTTGTGGAAATCTAATAGAGAAATGATTGATACCATTAATTTCTATGCCAGTCAGGCTAACTATGTATTACCTGGATTAGAAGAAGGAATTCAACTTACTGGATATAAGACACCTCAAGATATTGCTTCCTTTTATCTAGATACTGGAAATGTTGAATTAGTCATTGTAAAGTTAGGAGAACAAGGTGCTTACTTTAAGACAACATCTGAAGATGGCATAATAGGCGGTTATGAAGTAGATAAAGTAGTGGATACAGTTGGTGCTGGTGATGGATTTGCAGTTGGTGTAATAAGTGGTATTCTCGAGAATCTATCTATTAAGGAATCTATTCAACGAGGCAATGCTATTGGAGCACTTGCAGTTCAATCCTATGGTGATAATACTGGATATCCAGATAAACAAACACTTGTTAGTTATATAAACAATCAATCTCAAAGGAGTGTTAGCATATGAATACCTTATCTAAAAAAAGATGGCTTCGTCTTATTCCGATTGCTTTTATAACCTATAGTTTAGCTTATCTTGATCGAGCAAATTATAGCTTTGGTGCTGCAGGTGGGTTAGCAGAAGATCTCAATATTACAGCCGCTACCTCTTCCTTACTGGGTGCTTTATTCTTCCTTGGTTACTTCTTTTTCCAGGTACCAGGCGCCCATTATGCCGAAAAGAAAAGTGCCAAACAATTAGTATTTTGGGCTTTAATTCTTTGGGGATTATTAGCTACAGCAACAGGTCTTGTATCCAATGTTAAGATTTTATTCGTCATCCGCTTTTCTCTTGGAGTAGTGGAAAGTGCAGTTATGCCAGCTATGTTAGTATTTTTAAGCCACTGGTTTACAAAGGCTGAGCGCTCTAGAGCTAACACCTTTTTAATACTAGGTAATCCAGCAACTGTTCTTTGGATGAGTATCGTATCTGGCTATATTTTAGAATCATTAGGCTGGAGATGGATGTTTATATTAGAAGGATTACCAGCAGTAATTTGGGCATTTTTATGGTGGAAACTCGTAAATGACCATCCGAAAGATGTAAAATGGTTAAATGAAGAAGAAAAATCAGCATTAAACAAAGCTATGATTGAAGAACAAAAAGAGCTTGAACCAGTAAAGGATTATAAAGAAGCATTTAAATCAAGAACAGTTATATTATTAAGTTTGCAATATTTCTTATGGAGCATTGGCGTTTACGGTTTTGTTATGTGGTTACCGACAATTATTAATTCTGCTCCAAATGCTAGTATTGTAACAACTGGTTGGCTTGCTTCTATCCCTTATGTATTAGCTTGCGTACTAATGTTAACGGTTTCTCATTTCTCTGATAAGTATCAAAATCGTACATTATTTGTTTATCCTTTCCTATTAATTGGTGCTATATGCTTCTATGGTTCCTATTTAATTGGCACAAGTAATTTCTGGTTGTCCTTTACACTTCTAGCAATCGCAGGAGGAGCAATGTATGCACCATATGGTCCGTTCTTTGCCATTATTCCAGAAATCCTTCCTAGAAACGTTTCTGGCGGGGCTATGGCATTAATTAATAGCATGGGTGCATTAGGATCCTTTGCTGGTGCTTATATCGTTGGATTTTTAAATGATTTAACAGGAGGATTTGGTACATCTTATAATTTTATGGCTATTTCTTTACTCCTATCAGCCATCTTAACAATCATTGCTACT
>DATMFU010000157.1:0-2720 GCA_035556015.1 Niallia sp.
TTATGCTCTTTATCCTTTCTGTTATTTAACTTCAGGTATATTAATACTGTTATCAATTGGTTCATAAGTTCATGGCATTGTTGTAATATCTAATTAAAGAGGTGATAAATGTTGGATTTCATTAGTGACCTATCAGAAATAATGGTGCAGGCTTATAAAGAAAAAGGAATAAATCCGCCTAATGGAGATACCCATACTTTATTATCTCGGTATTTCAATTTAAAGGATAAAATAATTGTGCCTAAAATAAGGAACGTTAAAGTATCCAAGGAACTTAGTGGGAAAGTAATAGAGGACTATTATAAAAAATGTTTACATCATATTAAAAATAGATTTAAGAATGGAAAAGATGTAAGTATTTTTCTAAGTAAAAAAAGTATTAAGCCTTCACAAAAAGATTTACTTCTATATGATTGGGGCATTCATCATTTGCATTTAAGTATGCCAGAAAAGGGAAAGCAGTTTGTAGAAAGATCAGACTATCTACTATTTCTCATGATTGACGATAATAATGCCTATTTTATAGATGTAACCAAACATAAACTACCAGATGGAACGGAATTTTCGCAGCAAGAACTGTTACGAATCGTAAAGGATAACTGGCCATTTTTACTTGAGCCATATAGATTAAAGGGGGCTATTTCACTAGATCGAAAAATGACGGATAAAGACTATTCAGAAATGAGACAAGCCGGTAGCCTTTCATTAGTAGAAATCAAGGGAGAGGTTTATGGATTAATTGGAGGAGGAATAACAACTGCTCGAACCAATATTAATCATACTACGAAAGCAGATGATATCTTTCGAGTATTAAGAAATATGGAAACTACTATCAGAGAGAACACCAAGAATTTGTCATCTTTACTTTCACAAAATGGATTCAAGCAAATTGATTCTTCCTTCAAGTTAATTGTTAAGGATGAAACTTTTTATGTTATTAATGAGAGTACAAATGTAAAAGTTTTGGAATCTAAAAGTCTTTATGATTCAATTTTTCGCTGAATCGTATTTTTAATAGTTACTTTACAAAACCCTGTTGTGTAAACAAGGAAATCCTATAAAATCGGCATTTTTATTTTTGGATTTTGCCTCTAGGCTGTTGAATCTTACTCAAATAGAGATTTACAATGAATATGTAAGATTCATACAGGAGGTGAACTAAAGTGAAAGTTGTTCATCCGATTCGAGATTTAAAACAACTTGAAGCGGTGAAAGGATACCTTCGAGGGAAAAATAAAAGAGACTATTTGCTTTTTATGGTCGGTATTTCATCAGCTCTAAGAATTTCTGACATTTTGATGTTAAAGGTGAATCAAGTGTGGGACGGTAGGAAGCCAACAGAGTTTATCGAAGTGAATGAAAAGAAGACTGGTAAATATAAGCGGTTCCCGATTACGCCAAATTTAGCGAAAAGTATTAAAGAATTTAATAGAGAGTTTCCTGATAAGAAACAGGAGGACTTCCTTTTTACCAGTAGAAAGGGAACCAATCAACCTATCACCAGGCAATATGCTGCATCAATGTTGAATGAAGCCTGTGATATGGTAGGGATAACAGAGAAATTCTCAACGCACGGAATGAGAAAAACTTGGGGCTATTGGGCTTTTAAGAAAGGCATATCACTTGATTACATATGTATAGCCCTTAATCATAGGTCCGTTGCGGAAACTAAAAGGTATCTTGGAATATTACAAGAAGATCTTGATGAATTGTACTTACAAGTTAATTTATAAAATAGAGGCATTTGTTGCTGACTTTGTTATACGGAGAAAAAAAACAATCCGTTTTGACAAAAGTCAACGCAACAAATGCTTTTTTATATTTAAGGGGGCTTACTAAACGATGGACAAAATTAATGCTGTCATTCAATACATTGATGAGCATTATCATGATGAGATTTGCAATAAACATGTAGAAGAATTGGCGGGTTGTTCTTATGTTGATTTTGTTTCTGAATTCCAAAAAGTAACAGGGTCACAGTTCTTACGTTATTTAATCCGTAGGCAATTAACACTGATAAAAGAAGAATTATGTCGTATTAATGATTCACAGGATAAAAATTACTCTCCATTTAATGGTTGGGATGAATATTCTAATCTTTTTAAATGTGAATTCAAAACAACTGTTGATTCAGCAATTGATAATGAACACATTATTCTTCAAGAAAGAGGGAGTAGGGGGATACCGAATGATTAGAGAATGGAATGAAACAACTATTAAAAGGTTCCTAATGGAAAAACGAGGTCAAGGAACAGGAAAAGACTATAAACCATGGCTGCAAGTTCAAGACATAGCATCGAAAGGAAGATCTACTCGTATTTTTGGTCATACCACTCAAAGGGTCTACCATCTATTAAGCGATATGCAGTTATATTACTTCTACTTATTGGAATTTGACGACCATGTTACTGACATAAGGGAGCAGTACCCTTTACTAGATTTCCATGACATGAATATCCAAGTGGATGAGGAGCTTACAAAGAAACTATTTGATACGAAGACACAAGTACCACATATCTTTACGGTTTCTTTTTTTGTAACAAGGAAGGGGGAAAATGGAGAACCTTATTATCAAGCAAGAATAATTAAGCAATCACAGGAGTTAGAGAAAAATGCAACCTTGCAAAGATTGGAACTACAAAGAAGGTATTTTGAAAAGAAAGGGATTGATTTTGGAATTGTGACAGAAAAAGAAATCAATAAACAATTGGCACGAAATA
>DATMFU010000158.1:0-3652 GCA_035556015.1 Niallia sp.
GCAAAAAAAAAAAAAAGAATATGCCTTAACTCCATATCCCCCTATGTATCACTTATTTTTTTATTTTAATAAGTTTAAAGTTACTCTTCGTATCAAAGTCATTGCAGTTATCATTTAATTAAAGCTTTCTATTTTTTTCTATATACTTTTTAACAAGTTTCACTTTTCCAGTTTTAGAAATTGTATATACTTTTACATCCCAAATATCACTGCGTCTTTCAGCATTAGAATGAATACTAGGATCCCAATTTTCCTTAATTCTTTCTATAGCTACTTCAATTTTATTTGCGGAAAGAAATTTAAAGTCTAGTTCAGCACCACTACCATATCTTTTTTTAAAAAAGACTTTACCATTAGCATGAACCCCAACTAATATAGTTTCAACTACTCCACTTGCACCTGAACGGTAAGAAAGAAATGTATCATTATTAGCAGTAATCGTAAATTGTACTGCTCCATTCGGATTAATAATATCTTGCTTTATGTTTAAAACGTCTTAGATACGCTTGTACATTGTTAGAGTGGTATATAAAAACACCCTCAATGAATGAGAGTGTTAAAATAAAAAACTACCTCAGTGACTGTTAACAATTCTAGTACAGTTTTATATTCCTTTACTTACAAATTTCAAGAACCTATATATGCATTAATTAAAAACTTAATTTTCACACATAGGAAAACTCATTACCTTATAGATAAACGGAATATCTTTATTTTCTTGACCTACATCTAGAATTTTCGTGGAACTAGCTTATGCGATCCCTCATAAATGTAGCTGTCTAAAAACTCATTTTCTATGTAAGATGAAGGGTATTTCACTGTCAAATTCACCTTATTATCACTCAACTTAACAGTTGCAACTCCTTTATTTCCCGCACGACTTTCAATAAATGTAACTTTTCCTACACCATTTTTATCAAAAGTAATGTTATATCCATATGCATCTGATTCTCTTGCATTGGAACCGTCTGGCATAGACCACCAAATTCCATAGAGATCTATTTTCGCTTTCGTATTACTCGTAAACTTTAAATTCACACCCACTCCGGGTTGACTTTTTGCAGAAGTGAACCAATTTCCATTATATCTTTTAAAATTCGGAGACACTAATTGTGGAGCTTTATAATATTTTATTGAAGAGGATTTTTTTACATATTTATTACTCCCTATTTTATAAACTCCACCATAATTTTTCGAGTAAGAATAAACTCCGTATTCCTTACCTTTTTTTAATTTACTCCCTTTCTTTAACTTCTTTTTACTAATACTGTATTGATATGTATCTTTTAAAATCTTAACCTTTCCAATCATGCCTTCTTTTAATTCAATTTTGCCCCACATAGTCTTTGCTTGTGCTGTGTTGTTAGCAGTTGGTGTAATAATTAAGGCAAAAAAAAGAACACTTGCGATTAAAGCTAAGAATGATTTTTTCATTTTACATCTCCTCCAATAGTCTATAGTACAATTCTATCATAACACCAATATAATGATGTGCTAATTCTCTGAATTTTCCCAAGCATATTTTTAATAGTTTCTTTTACTTCTGTTATTCTGTTATCTTCAAAATTGCTATCGTATTGTGACTAAAAATCTCCTGTTTGTAGGAGTGCTTTGTATTCTACAACAAAAGGTAAAATACTTCAAAATGTTTAATATTCCCTCTACTTGTCATCCTCTCATAAAGTAAAAAACACCCTCAATAATGAAGTGACCCCTAAAAATTAGACACGGTTATTTCATTAGGCAGCTTGATGGGCATGAATCCGGTATTGTACTGGACTCATGCCTTTTAATTTTGCCTTAATTCGTTTGTGATTATAGTAATCGATATATGTTGCTAGTTCTTGCTTAAAGTGTTTTATACTCTCAAATTCTTTAAGATAAAGAAGTTCTGATTTCATAAGGCCAAAGAAATTTTCTATAACCGCATTATCATAACAATTTCCTTTTCGGGACATGCTTTGTGTAATGCCACGTTCACTAAGGGCATGACGGTATTGTTTCATTTGGTAATGCCAACCTTGATCAGAATGAATAAGGAGGGAATCCTCATCTGTTAGACGTTCGAAGGCTTGATCTAACATAGTGGAGACAAGGGAATAAGTTGGCCTTGAGCCAAGTGTATAAGTGATGATTTCGCCGTTAAATAAATCTAATATGGGCGATAGATATAGTTTCTCTCCAAATAGTTTAAACTCCGTAATATCTGTAACCCACTTTTGATTGGGTTTATCAGCTTGGAAGGCACGATTTAGAATATTCGGTGCTATCTTGCCAACAGTTCCTTTATAAGAGCGATATTTCTTCATACGAACCAGACATTTTAGTCCTAATTCTTTCATAATACGCTGTACCTTTTTGTGGTTCACCTTGTGTCCGCGATTTCTAAGTTCATCACGAATACGGCGGTATCCAAACCGACCTTCATGTTCATCGAAAATAGATGTAATCCATACTTTCAGTTCTGAATCTGGATCCGGACGACTGAAGTTTTTCACCCAATAATAATATGTACTGCGAGGGATGTCTGCCAGCTTAATAAGTGCTTTCACCGGAAATTCATACCTTAATTCATAGACTACTTGTGCTTTGTCTTGTTTGGTGATTTTTCCTTGTTTTGAACTAAGGCATTCAACTTTTTTAAATAAGCATTCTCCGCTCTAATTCTTCTTGTAGTGCTTCGACCGATCCTTCAACAGGATTTGACTTCTTTGTGTTCTTTTTCATAGTCGGACGCCCCTTGTGCTTTGATATAAGGGCATCTTCTCCTTGTTCTGCGAATTGTATTCTCCATTTACGGATTAAACCTGACGAGGGGATATTAAAAATCGCTGCTGTTTCATTCGAAGACGTCGCATGATCATTCATATATTGAAGTACGTCTAGTTTAAACTCTGCAGAATAACTTGTATAGGACTTTTTAAACGCCTCTACACCATTTTGTTTGTATTGCATTACCCAAGTTCTAATCATATAATCTGTAGCCCCGATGGATGTTCCAATCGAACGATAGCTTTCATTACCACTTAAATAACGTTGAACAGCTACTAATTTATCCTCTGCATTAAATTTAGTCATAAAAAAACTACACCCCTAATCGTTAGATTGTGTCTAACAATTGGGGTGCAGTTCAATGTGACTTGCAGTGTTTTTTAAACTAATTACAAAATATAACAGATTTATCCAAAAGTTAACAAAGGATTAATGTTCTATTAACACTGTTTATGTATTGTTAGGGCGTAGCAAATATTAAAGAATAGGAAGTGGAGAACAGTGAAGAAGAAAAGAATCCTTTCGTTGGCTGTGCCGTTTATGTTGGCAACATCTGTGTTTGGAAGTGTTGCAAGTGCAGCACCGAATGATAACTGGTTAAAAAGCAGCAAAACGGAGTTAAGTGCTCACCGTGGTGCACAAGTGGCCGCTCCTGAAAACACATTAGAGGCGATCACTCAGGCTGGTCTATTAGGATATGGCTTTGTTGAAATTGATGTCCAAAAAACAAAGGACGGCCAATACGTCTTAATGCATGATACAACAGTTGACCGTACTACTACAGGCTCTGGAAAGGTAAAAGATTTAACATTAGAACAAATTCAAAGTTTTGATATCGAAGATAAAGAAGGAAATGTAACAGATTATAAAGTACCAACAC
>DATMFU010000159.1:0-8691 GCA_035556015.1 Niallia sp.
TATCTTTCGACTAACTATTATCAACAAGATAATTCCAACCCAGTTAACTATACTAAGAGTTATAATTAGTTTCTGTCCCTCCCCATCATTTTGGGAATTCAGTTTTGTTGCAGCTGATTTGTGTATTTCAAGCAACTTACTAATCGACTCGGAATTTTTGTTTTGTAACGTACGAAATTCATCTAAATACAAACCATATGCCTCTGTTATTTTTCCCTCTCTGTGATATTCAAAAATTTGTTTCGTCAATTTATTCATGTTTGATACATTATCGATATACATCTGCATATGACTACTTTCTTTTGTATCCATTAATGATGTATTTTTTTTGTATTCATTTATTAATTTTGTTTTTTCATCATCCATTTTCAGCAATGATTCTTCAGTTTTACTAGGATCTTTAGACGTTAGCCCCTCATACGTTAGTTGATACATGCTATGATCCAAGTTAGAAAGTTGAGTAAGTATATATGAAGGGAGCATCTGTTGTTCATATATAATTTCTGCACGCTCCTTCATCTTTGCAGCATTCATGTTCCCAACTACTCCATTTATAAATAAAAATAATATAGAAATAAATAGCAAAAGTGATAACTTGCGAGAAACTTTCAGATTAAATAACCATTTCATCATTACAATTATTCCTTTCAAGTGGGGAGAGATTACCTTTCTTTTTTTCTTACATTATTTACATCGATATTCAACAATAGTTACATTTCATGTTATGATTTTCTCATCCCCTATTTACAAACTTTAATTGAAATCCCTTACATAAAATTATAAGGAATATAATTTGTTTTTTATGGTAACTATGTATCCTTTTAGGTATTTTAGTTAGTTTATTTAAGGTATTCTCAAAAAAAAGCATTACTTGTGTTTCAATCCAATGTATATGAGAAAAAGCCTCAGTTTAGTGAAGTGAGGCTTACACAACTATTTATATATTGAAATAAAATACATTGAATAGGAATAATTAAATTTGTGGAAAAAGATGAGCTGGCCAATTGGCCTTTGAGGATTAAACGAAGAAAAACTTAGAAAATACTTTTCAATTGTTTCTAAACATTTTAATCATAAATTCTAATTCACTTTTACTACAAGGTTTTACAGCCATTTGATATGCGAATAGGTATTTTCCATATTTATTCAAGAGTTTTGTCATTTTCTCCATATGAAAACCTCCTTTCTTCCTTACTCTAATTATCTTATTTATAATTAATTTTGACAAAGTTCAAGTAAACGATAACATCCTGTATGAATGCGATAACATTTGCTTTGTAAACGCATTATTTCTAATTTCTTATTAATTTTCTCTATTTTGCTTTTTTGTAATAAAAAAGCTTCAATCCCATAATTAGGAATTGAAGCTTTTATTAATTGTTAGAAGCACCCTGTCTTCTTCTCTCAGCAAGCTCCTTTGATATTTGCGCTTGCTTTTCCTCTGTTAAATCAAAGAAAGCAACACATACTGTAAATGCAATCACAATAGACGGGAGCAATCCCATTAACATTTTCAATCCGAAGATTGTTTCATCACTCTGTTCAATCCCAGGTACATATCCAACAAACGCAAGCCCAGTAGCTGCTATTGAACCAGCAAGAGCTGTAGAAAGTGTTTGCATAAACCCTTGCAATGAACCCATAAATCCATTGACATTAATTCCGGACTTCCATTCTGTATAATCCATGGCAGCTGGTAACATTGCGCCTTGAGCGGGACTCGCAAACCCTAAAAATAAGCTAGCGATCACACTTGTTACTAGAAACATGACAATGCCGAATGTTGTATTAGGAATGAACATGACAGATGCCATCGATAGTACACTTACAATTGCACATGCTAGTACATTCATCTTTAGACCAATTCGTTTCGTTACCTTCGAGCTTAACATTACTCCTAGAATAGTAGGCACTAAACTAACGATTCCAAATAAAACCATAAGACTCTCAAAATTAAAATAATATTTAAAGTAGTGAATCATAACAGCTGATCTAATACCATTTGCCATATTAATCGAAAAAACATAAATGTATACAATAATAGCCGCTTTATTAGTAAAAACAGCTTTAAGCAACACTTTAATGGAAGGCCTATCTTCTTTCTTATTAAGATTTACCACGTATTTTTCTTTTAGTGATGTGACTTGAAAAAGGGAAAGAGATACACATAAAACACCTATTAACCCCATTAAGATAGAGAAACCTTGCGCGTCATTTCCTCCACCAAACACCTTATATAAAGGCTGAACTCCCGTTGAAATAAATATTGCTGCCAACATAACAAGAAAGTATCCGATTTGTCCCATTGAAATTCTATCATCAATTCTTTTTGTAATAGCGGGACCTACCGCTGCTGCTGGTGCTTGCAAGCTTGCAACCAAAATACTATAAATGACAAATGTAACAGTAATGTATACTAATTCTGCCCTTGGACTTAAATTAAAATCTGTAAAAGTTAACCATCCGAATATTGCAATTGGGACACCTAATATCAAGTACCAAGGAACAAACTTACCCCATGGAGTACTTGTTCGATCTACGATTATACCAAATATCGGCGCAGATATTGCACCGATAATCCGTGCAACTAAAATTAGGCCTGCTACATATGCTAAACTCACTTCCATTACATCTGTATAGAAGAAAAGCAGGAAAACAGCTATCATTTGAGAGTGAATAGTTCCGTTAAAACCTGCAAGGGTGCCTGCAAGTTTCTCACGAAATGTAAGTCTTTGCTCATCATCAATTTCTCTGTTATTAATAGATTTTATCGACATTGTTTCTGGAGTTTCCATATATTTATCTCCTAAATGAAATTTAATAAAAATACTTAAATTTTTTCCTACGACCCTATGGTTGATATTACTATCAGAGGTGATGTTACGAATTTTAACTTTAAAACAAAGTTTCAAATGATTTACATAAAGAGTTAATTACTTTTTAAGAATGGCCGGAAGTATACTTAACTAAGAGGATTGAAATGATGATGAGCTATTTTACTAACTAAAAAGGTATGAAGTATGAATATTTTATAATCTTTATGATTTGGAGGATATAGTGACCAATTAAACTTGGATTTAGCTAATTTTATCCTGTTGTGGCTATCTTATATTGTACTTTAGTATTTTTTTTTGTATTTTACACTTCTGAAATATTATAAAAAAATGAAAATAACTTCCTTAAATCTAGGAAGTTACTTTCATTGTGACCGAAATTTTCAGTCTAAAATCTCTGGATTAGACCATTTTGCAGGTGTTAATTTTCCTGCACTAGAGCCAGCATCAATAGATATTGCTGCTCCACTGATGTAACGAGCTAGATCAGAAGCTAAGAATAAAGCTAGGTGACCAATTTCTTTAGGATCACCCAATCTTTCATTTGGGGATAACATTTTTGCATATTGTTGAACAAGTTCTTCAGGAGCCTCTCCCCAAATGGAGGTTCTAAATGTTCCCGGACAGATAGCATTAACCGTAATATTATGTGGTGCATAATCTAGTGCTGCACTCTTGGTTAACCCAACAACTCCATGCTTAGATGAAGTATAAAGTCCCATTGAACTATTACCTAGTAAACCAGCTAATGAGGCAATATTGATAATAAAACCTCCTGTTGATTTTGACTTAAGTATAGCTTCAATTCCAAACTTCATCCCCAAGAATACACCCTTTAAATCAACAGATGTTACTTTATCAAATTCATCTACAGAATATTCATGTGTCGGTCTATTAGGAGCTGCAATACCAGCATTATTAACAAGACCATCTAGACGGCCGTAGGTTTCGACGGCAACATTGATCATATTCTTTACATCTTCCTCTTTACTTACATCAGCTCTAACAAAAATCGCTTCTCCACCTGTGGATTTAATTTGTTCAACTACTTTATTACCCTTATCCACATTTACATCCGAAATAACAATCTTCATTCCGTTTTCTGCATAACATTGCGCAATTGCCTCTCCTAATCCATCAGCAGCACCTGTTATAATAGCAACTTTATCCTTTACACTTGAAAAATCAGTCATTCTAAAAATCCTCCTTCTAACTTTTGAGCCTACTTTTATTTTAAAATTCTCTCTTGATGTGTATTGGTATCTTTGTTCAGGATCGCTTGACGTCTTGCTTCAATTTCTTCCTGAATTTCAATCATTCGATCTCTATCTAATTCATAGAACTTCATTGCAATTAACGAGATGATCCATGCGATTAACATGACTCCAATCGACAAAAACATAGTTACCCAAAAAATCCCTTCAGTATACGGTGTTTCTACATCAGGGAATGCTGCTTTAAACCCAATAAGGGCAAGCATCAAGCCAACCAATGTTTGCTGAAGAGAAGAAACTCCTTTATCAATAAATGAATAAACAGTTGAAATTACACCCGCTGCAAAGCGATCTGTTTTATACGTGTTGTAATCAATAACATCTGCTAACATCGGAAGGACTAACCCAGAGGCTACATAACGAACGGCTCCTCCAACTAAATATAAAAGTAAAAAACTAATTGTCATAAAGCCCATGTTATCCATACGAATTTGTGTTGGATCCCCAAGCCATAGCAGTAAAAATAGAAGTCCATAGCTGAATAGACAGGCCCAAGTTGCTATAACATATCCTTTTTTCGATCCGAATTTCATTGAAAAGCGAATACCAAAAAGGAGGACTAAAATATTAGGGATTAGCGCTATTGCTTGTGTTGTCCCCATCATCGTATAATTCCCAAGTACAATTCCAAATAGCATGACATTCACAATCTGATTACCAGCAATTTGCATACTCAATTTATCTGTACTTGCAGCTATAATAAACATTTGAAGTGGTCTATTTCCCTTAAGTAGCGGCCATAAATCTTTCAGCTTAATAGTTACTGAATCATCACCTGTACCAAAATTTTCAATACGATCCTTAGAAGAAATAGCTATAATGGCAAGACCATATGAGATACCTGCGATAATTACAGTAAAGATAGTAAATTCATGGAATAATCCTACATTACTATAACCACCATATTTTCCTGTTAAATAAAACGATAGATATACTGTCGCAGCTGTATAGAAAGCCATCGTATATATCATCGTAAGTCCACCAAATAATGGTCTTTGTTCTGGATCATTTGTAAGAATTGTATTTCCGACATTCAGTCCGGCTTGTGACAATGTATATCCAATAATGAAAACCATATATAAAAGAATAAAATAAATAAGCTTAAATCCCTCAGGAACTAAATGGTTTGTGAAGAACATCAGTAAGGTCGAAATAGACATTAAAACATATGCAATAAGAATAACTGGTCTAACCTTACCGTATTTCCCTTTTGTTTTATCTATAACTAATCCAATAATCGGATCGGTAATAGCATCGAACACTCTTGAACCAGTAATAACGATTGAAGCAATGACCGTACCCAATCCAACAATTCCTGCAGCATAATATGAAACTAGAGTCATTAAAAACATAAATGCATTATGACCAAATCCACCAATCGGATATAAAGCCATTTGCCAGGCCTTCGCACGTCGATATTTTTTCTCACGTTCAGCTTTTTGAATAGCTTTTTGTTCTTTCGCAATTTTCCTTTTTTGATTTTGCGACATACCTTTCCCTCCCTATACACAAGAATAATACGCTTTCATTCTTTGGAAATTAAAGACTTATAAATGCTTTAGAAATTACACAAGAAGATAAATTGAAATACCTTAGGAATTATTTATCTCACCCCCGTAACTCACTTTTAATGTTAGCACTTACATTTTATTTGTTATGGTATTTTAGTCTTGTTTTTGGTGAATAAACACAATATTTTCATCCTATTTACGTATTTCTATATTTATGTCCAACCCTTAATTTGCACTAAAATGGAAAAGGAGGTATTTCATAATAATGAGTATATATGACTAAGTATTGCAATTTTTATATAATTGAAATCTTTCAGCTCGAATGTTAAAGGAGAGACCCCGCCCTTAACTCCAAATTATCCTTTACTAGATTGTTCACTTAAACACCAGGCATTAAGGATTAGAAAAACTTGGCTTGTCGCCAAGTCCTTATGGCGAAAGCCTTAGTTTTTCTTATACTATCAACCATAAAATTCATATGCTTTCTGATAGTATAAAACTAAATCGGCTTCATATTAGAAGCCGATCTCCATCACTTGAAATTCATTATTTTTGAACCAATATTTTAACATCCCCTACAATTCCAGTAGGTTGAAGCATTGGAGCTTTAGCAAATGCCGCAAAGAAGTTGCCAGGCTCAAGCGGTCTAAAATGTTGTTCACGCTCAAGCGTTGTAGCGACCTCAATACGAACCTTATTTTTACCCTCTCTTAGTTGCTTACTTATATCAAAGACAAATGGTGGAGCTATTTGAATTCCAACTGACTCATCATTTATGAAGACCTCTACCCCTTCAAACGCATCATCAATCCTTAAAGATGCTTGTTTTGTCAAAGGAGTTTCAACCTCATTCTCATATCGGATAAAACCTGAAAACTCGGGATACTTCAATCCTATATTCTCTAAGCTAGAAACTTCCTGTGTATCATGAAAATTAGGATACTCTATTGAAGTGGCAAAACTCATTGTCCATCCATCCTCAAGAGTAATTTCCTGATCAAAAGAAACAGGTGACTTAACTTCTATCTCCTCAGATTTATCAAATACTACGACCACACTTTGAGATGGCGGAATTTCCAAACTAAGCACTGTTCCTTCTTCATTGTGGTCTGCACGTACTTCATATAATTCATTATTCCAAACATCATAACCGTATACAGGGCCTGTATTTGGCACAGTGATAGTTCCGACAAATGTCTCTGCCATATTCTCGTTAGTGAAGAGATATAAATCACTTTCTTCACGATAATGTAGATAGCGCAGCATAGAAAAAGCAGGCTCTACAGAAATTTCTTTTGCAGCATTCTCTTTTATAGCAGAAACTAGAGTCTCTAAAGTAACCACCTTACAACTAGATAATTCTTCAAGTAACGTATTATCTCCATCTACAATTCCACTAGGCAAATTATTGATGAAAAGAACTTGATGCCCTGCTTTATTAAGTTCAATTACTGCTTTAGCTGTACTTTCAGTGACATATTGTGAATAAGGTATAATTAAAGACTTATATTCTTGATTATTGACATGCAAATGCTTGCCTATTTTTGTCTTGAATCTGTCTAGCTCAGTAAAAACATCAGACGGTAAGATATCAAAATCAATTTGATTATCCATCAATACGTGTGCTGGCTTCTGATTTAGCATATATTCCCCAGCCCATTCTGCTTCAGCATGATAAAGTATAGCAGTAGAAGTCACTCGTTTTCCGTCACTAATTAAAGCACACATACGATTTAAGTATCTCATCAGTGCACCAAAGTGTCGGAACTGTGGGTCATGACCGTTAGCATAAAAATGTGGCGGGCAGTCTGGATCAGGGTAAGGCTTCGCAGAAAAAGCGTGAGGAACATAATGATTCACACCTCTCACTAGGAAATGATCCACTAGATATTTCATCATTCGAACACCTTCACCCCAACCATATGCACCAAATATTTCACACATAGTGCGACCTTTCTTTATCGGATCAATGGCTGCAAAGGAACTACCGAGTTTTCCAAGCATATAATGAAAGAATTCTCCATCTCGATCACCAATAATCGTTTTCTTTGGATAGATCTCACCGCCTGGCATTACTTGCCCACCAATATCATCTATTCCTGACATATGTTGTCCAGATAATCCACGGAAGAAATGTCCTAAACTTGGGCCTGTTCTTGCATGCATGTTATTATCCTCGATTAAATGCCCAATGTACTCCACTCCATGTTCTTCACACCAGTTACCAATTTGCTTAGAAAAATTCTCTTCAACCAATCTTGTAATAATATCCATGTAAACATAACGAACTTCTGCTGTTTGATCAGTATTTCTGGCATCTTCCCAAAGTAAAGGTAACTTTGTTTTCCAATTAGCTCCTAAACGTTCCTTCATTTGCACTTCTACCTCTTCACTCCATGGAAGATCTGTGTCTGTACCAATTGGCTGATTTGCATTCATCTTTCCATTACCAAGCTCAGGTTCATCAGAAAAGAAACCAGCAATTGTTTTTCCAAACTCTTCTTTATAACGTTCAAGGTGAGGCTCATATACCGCTTCAATTTGCTTTCTTGCACTTTTATGGTTAAGCATATTGATATAATTGTCACGACTTCCTGCATTTCGTGTAAGATAGTTTACATATATGATCCACTTACCTTCTGGAACGTCCCAAACAAGTTCTCCATCCTTAACTAATTCTGTAATATCAATTAAAGTCGATGCATCAAAGTCTTGGTCAATACGTGCTGCACAAACACTAAGCAGTGTATCATCATCAAACTGTCTTCTCTCTTTTTTAGCACGCATAGAAAACATACTAGTTTCAAAAGGATTTTTAACATATTTAACATGTTTAGCAACATTTAACTGTGCTGATTTTGCTGGTCCTATTACCTCAATTGAAGAATAATAAAGAAATTGTCTACATAATTCAGCAGGTGCATCTTCTAAAGCCCCATTAGCAAATCCTGTAGGAAAGTGACTATCATCTAAGATCCAAACTTTCATATTACGCTTTTTCGCCTCATCCAAGATGATGTCCATATCACGCCACCATTGCGGTCCACAATAATCAGGATGTGGTCTACTTTC
>DATMFU010000160.1:0-3621 GCA_035556015.1 Niallia sp.
AATTTATTTGCCTGTTAATAAAGTGGAAGTGAATAAATATAAGTATTTTACAAGGGAAATAGAATCAATTAGCTTGAAAAAAGCCTTATTTACCGATCCTAGTATCGCTCAAAAAGAAATTTATACAAATTGGGAAGAGTATACAGATGATTCAGGGCTATTAAGAATCTATAAGGATACACATATCGTTAGCTTCTTTAAACCATCTGGAATTACGTACGAACTGAGCGAGAAACATATTATTAGTAATAGTATTGATCTAATTAATCAACGTGGTGGATGGATTAATGATTACTTGTATGTTGGCAGGGATGACGAGAGAAAAGTTACTTTTCGCCTTTATAATACAAATGGTATGCCAGTATTTAATTTAAATACGGAGTTATCTGATATTCGATTATACTGGGAAAACAATAAGGCAAAACGATTAATCACAAATAATCTAGTTTTGACTAATACAAATACTCCATTTGATTTCTCAAAGGAAAAGGCATCTTCGGGAGAAGAAGTTTTAAACTATCTCCACAATAAGAAGAGGTTAAAGAAGGAGAAGGTTCAAAATATTGTACTTGGCTACAATATGCAAGTAGATTCTCAAAATATTGTTTCTTTACAGCCAACCTGGTTTTATCAATATGATAATAAATGGTACCAATTATATGAAGATGAAACAGGAGGCAAATTAGATGGATTGGAGTAAAATAAAGACAATATTTATTATTGCCTTTTTACTACTAGATGTTTATTTAATATATGAATATATGCAGTTAAAAGAATCACAAAAGGCAGAGGATAATACGCAAGAGCCAATTGCTAAAACCTTGTCACGATTAGATATTAAATACAACAAAGAAAACTTACCAATGAATAATCAGAAAGATCAATATCTATCTGCAAAGTCAAAGACGTTTAGTGCAGAAGAAAAGACAGCATTAGAAAAAGAGTTATTGAAAGGGCAAGAAGTTACGATAAGAGACGGCATCATTTTACAGTCTGTATTAAAGAAACCTATTTCAGTAGGTGATGATTTTAATCCGGAAAATTTAACTGATTTCTTATTTAATCAAGTATATAAGGGGTCAGAGTATCGCTTTTGGGAGAAGAAGGGAAATACAATTACTTATTACCAGCATTTTGGAGGAAAAACCCTTTTTCGAAATCTTAAAGGTGCCCTTACATTTAACATAAATGAAGAGAACAAGATTGTATCATACACTCAAACTTACTTAGAAAACATTAAAGAAATGGATGAAAAGGAAAAGATTATTCAACCATTAGTGGTAATTCTAAGCTTATTCACAAAGAGTTATATCGATAGTGATTCATATGTAAGTAAGGTGGAATTAGGTTATTACACACAGTTAGATACTTCTGCTCAGCTACTTGCACCAACATGGAGAGTAATTGTTGATGATAAGGATTTTTATGTAAATGCGTTAGATGGAGAAGTTATTCAACCAGAGACAGAAGAAATGAAAGTGGAGTGAGAGAAATGCAATTTAGTGTTCTCGCAAGTGGCAGTACAGGTAATGCCATTTTTGTAGAAACAGGGGAACATTCCTTTTTAGTGGATGCAGGGTTAAGCGGTAAACAGATGGAAAGTTTGTTTGCAAGCATCGATCGAAAAATGAGTGATTTAACAGGAATTTTAGTAACACATGAGCATAGTGATCACATAAAGGGAGTAGGCATTGTTGCAAGAAAATATAAATTGCCTATCTATGCAAACGAAAAGACATGGAAAGCGATGGATCATCATATTGGGGAAGTACCAACAGAGCAGAAGTTTCAGTTTGATATGGAAACAGTAAAGTCATTTGGAGATTTATCTATTGAGTCCTTCGGTGTATCACATGATGCAGCTGAGCCGATGTTCTATATTTTCCATCAAGGAGAAAAGAAGCTAGTTCTTATTACAGACACAGGATATGTGAGTGATCGAATGAAAGGGATTATTTCCAATGCTGATTCTTATGTTTTTGAAAGCAATCATGATGTGCAGATGTTAAGAATGGGGAAATATCCTTGGAACATAAAAAGAAGAATCCTGAGTGATGTTGGACATGTTTGCAATGAAGATGCAGCAATAGCGATGAGCGAAGTAATAGGAGATCGTACGAAACATATATATCTTGCTCACCTTAGCTTAGATAATAATATGAAGGAACTTGCTAGAATGTCTGTTAGCCAGACGCTAGAGGGCCGAGGAATTGGCTTAGGAGAGCAGTTAAACTTATTTGATACAGATCCAAAGGTTCCAACCAAATTGATGGCTATATAGTTTTAGATAAAAAGTGGATTAAAAATCCACTTTTTTTATTTGGAGCTTATTGGGGTAAATCTAAATGGTATAATTTTAATTAAATTTTTAAAGAGAGAAGTTTTTTTGAACTTCTCTCTTTATGCTGTTTGTTTTTATAAAAAAAAGGAAAAATTATATAAGAAGAAAGAAGAAATATCTTTTTAAAAAAATACATACTAAAGATAGTACGATTGCAAAGGAAGGGAATGAGGGAAGTGGAATATGATTACGGAAATAGGGGGAATGGAGATAACCCAAAGCGAAGATCAGGTAAGGGCTATTTCTTCTCAGGATTAATTGGCGTGATAATAGGTGCTTTACTAGTGCTTTTACTAATCCCACGTTTATCTAGTTTAGGGATTCTTCCATATAATGAGGAAACAAATAATTTACTATCGAGTTCAGATGGAATAAAGACAAAACAGGTCTCCATTGATGTAGAAACAGATGTGACAAAGGCAGTCGATAAAGCAGCAGATTCGGTTGTTGGTATAACTAATTTACAATCCTCTGAGTTTTGGGAAGATGAAGCAGCCGAAGAAGAGGCTGGATCGGGCTCAGGCGTTATTTATAAGAAGAGTGGTAATACGGCCTTTATTGTAACCAATAATCATGTGGTTCAAGGTGCAACAGAACTAGAGGTCACCTTAGCTAAGGGAGATAAAATTAGTGCAGAGTTAGTTGGAGCAGATATTTGGACGGATTTAGCTGTTGTAAAGGTAGATGCTAGTAAAATTTCTAAGATAGCGGAATTTGGTGATTCGGATACATTAAAGGCAGGAGAACCTGTCATTGCGATTGGAAATCCTCTAGGTCTTACTTTTTCTGGTTCCGTAACACAAGGGATTGTATCAGGGTTAGAAAGAACCATTCCAGTCGATATAAATGAAGATGGACTGGCCGACTGGCAATCAGAAGTATTGCAAACAGATGCAGCCATTAACCCAGGTAATAGTGGTGGTGCACTGGTTAATATTGAAGGTCAGCTTATCGGAATTAATAGTATGAAAATTGCCGAATCATCGGTAGAAGGTATTGGTCTTGCTATTCCGATTAACTCAGCCATACCTATTATTGAAGACCTAGAAAAATATGGTGAAGTACAAAGACCATATATAGGAGTAGAGCTTCAATCAGTAAGTGATATTCCAGGCTACTACCAACAGGAAGCGTTAAAACTTCCAAGTGATGTGACAACAGGGGTAGCAATTAAGGCTGTTACATCAGATTCACCTGCAGAAAAGGCAGGATTAAAAGAGCTAGATGTAATTGTTGAACTAGATGGGAAAGAAATTGTCGATTTAATCAATTTAAGAAAA
>DATMFU010000161.1:0-26498 GCA_035556015.1 Niallia sp.
TTATTTATCATTTCATCTACAATTTTAACGTTTTCCTCCGATGAACTAATAAATTGCTTGTTCATTTCACTTCTTGCTTTTATAAAAGAGAAACCACTTATGAGTAAGCTTGGAATAATCAAGATAAGGATAAACGAAAAAATCAGTCTTCTCTTCACCGTGAGAAATTTACCATTAAACTTATGATTGAATTTCCTTTTCGTACTACTAAAGTATCTTTTTTTCACATTCTACATCCCCCAAATTAGTAAAATTTACCCTTATTGTATCACGATAGTAAAACGCTTTCATTTTCATTTTTTGAAAATTTCTTGCCAAATTAAATAAAAAAGGGATTAGAATAGATGATTTTATTCAACCATCTATTCTAATCCTTTTGATACTATTATTTATTAAGCATTTACAGTAATTTTACTTAGTTCGAAAGCATCATGTAATATCTCGACTGCATTAACCATTTCTTCTTTAGGGATAACAGTAGAAACCTTAATTTCTGAAGTACTTACCATTTTAATAACAATCCCTTTAGAGGCTAATACGTTAAACATATCTGCAGCTACACCTGGGTTTGAAATCATACCAGATCCTACAATAGATACTTTAGCAAGACCTTGTTCCGAGATAACTCTGTCAAAACCTAATGTGGCTTTGTTCGCATCTAATACTTTAAGTGTTTCTTCTAAATCAGTATCTTTAATGGAGAAAGACAGGTTCATCGTTTGTTTTTCCGTTAAACTTTGAATAATAATATCTACATTAATATGATGAGTAGCTAACGTTGAAAAAATAGTAGAAAGACTAGTTAAGGGATTTTTCAACCCAAACACAGTAACACTTGTAATATTATCTTCAAAAGCAACTCCACGCACAACTAAACTTTGTTCCATTGAAACTTCCTCCTCGATGATTGTTCCTTCTTCTTGCTCCATACTTGAGCGAACCACTAATGGCATTTGATAGTTTTTGGCATATTCTACTGCTCTTGGATGAAGAACTCCAGCTCCCAAATTAGCTAACTCTAACATCTCGTCATAAGAAACAGACATTAATTTTCTTGCTTTTTTTACATAACGAGGGTCTGTCGTAAATACACCTGTAACATCTGTATAAATATCACATTTATCTGCTTTAAGACTAGCTGCAAGTGCAACTGCTGTAGTATCCGAACCACCTCTCCCTAGAGTGGTGATATCTCCTTCCGATGTCACACCTTGGAACCCAGCTACAATTACTACTTTACCTAGTTCTAATTGCTTTTGTACTTTTTCCGCCTCGATTTTCAAAATACGCGCATTTCCATGTACATCTTCTGTAATCATACCTGCTTGCCATCCAGTATAGGAAATAGCATCTACACCTTTTGCTTGTAATGCCATAGCAAGCAAACTAATCGTAATTTGTTCTCCTGTTGACAATAAAACATCCATTTCTCTTTTGGAAGGCTTGCTATTAACTTCACTTGCCAATGTCACTAAGGAATCAGTTGTCTTTCCCATTGCGGATACAACAACTACTACATCATTTCCACGGTTCTTTTCTTCAAGAACTCTTTCTGCAACATGTAAAATTCTTTCCGGGCTACCAACCGATGTTCCACCAAATTTTTGTACAACTAATCCCACTACATCTCCCTACCTTCACGTTTTTCTTAGAGGTTTTCTTCGATCTCGTTTGCTTTTTTGGAAATAAAAAAAGCAATGAGAACGTCTCATTGCCGTGCAGTATGTAACAATAAAATGCACAAACAGTGAGATAGCTCTCCAAAACAGTTCCTTGTTTTGACAGTCTTACATTTATTCAATGCAAAACCAGCAAAGAAAATGATTGAGTCCTTTCTTTACTTCGGCGATCTATCCCTTTCATAATTCTTCATGGAAGCTCATCCTTCTCCGAATTATTACTCTTGAAGCTCGCACCTCTACCTTCACTTATTCAGTTATAAGTTGAACTCATTATAGCATAGTGTTTTGAATACGACAATTACTGATTTACATTTTTTAGTCTTTTAATTTCTCTATTAAAAGTTCTGCAACATGTGTGGGAATACTTAATTTTGTAAAATCCTCCATTGTTGCTTCCTTCATTTTTTTTACAGAACCAAATGTCTTTAGAAGTAGTTTTCTGCGTTTTTCTCCTATACCTGGTATATCATCAAGTAAGGATTGAAAAGCATTTTTGCCACGTAATTGACGATGAAAAGTAATGGCAAAACGGTGGACTTCATCTTGTATTCTTTGTAATAAATAAAATTCCTGACTATTTCTTTCTAACGGAATAATCTCTAGTGGATTTCCATAAAGCAATTGAGAAGTTCTATGTTTATCATCTTTTACCAAACCAGCCACTGGTATATCAAGACTTAGTTCATCCAATAAGATTTCTCTTACTGCTTCTAAGTGACCTTTTCCTCCATCAATTAAAATTAAATCTGGAAGAGGTAACCCCTCCTTTAACACCCGCTGATATCTTCTGCGAACAACCTCTCGCATGGATTCATAATCATCAGGGCCTTTCACCGTTTTAATTTTATATTTACGATATTCTCTTTTAGCTGGCTTTCCATCAATAAAGACAATCATGGCTGAGACAGGATTTGTTCCTTGAATATTACTATTATCAAATGCTTCAATTCGATGGGGAGTATAGATCCCCATTTGATTACCTAAATTTTCAACGGCTTTAATTGTTCTGTCTTCATCTCTATCAATTAACGCAAATTTCTCTTTTAAAGCATTTTTAGCATTTTTATTCGCTAAAAGAACCAAATCCTTTTTTTGTCCACGTTGTGGCTTTACCACTTTCACTTGCAATAATTCCTCAATCAATTCACCTTGAATATCATCTGGTATATAGATTTCTTTTGGTTTAAAATGATTTGCTTTTTCATAAAAGCTACCTAAAAAAGTCAACATTTCTTCGTCAGGATCTTGATAAATCGGGAACATGCTAACATCTCTTTCTATTAACTTCCCTTGCCGAACAAAGAATACTTGTACACACATCCAACCCTTATCATAGGAATAGCCAAAAATATCTCTATCAACTAAATCTGTCATCATCATTTTTTGCTTTTCCATCGTTGCTTCAATATGTGCAATTTGATCGCGATATTCTTTTGCTCGCTCAAAATCCAATTCCTCAGAAGCTGCCATCATTTTTTCGGATAATTCCTTTTTAATGTCTTTATATCCACCATTTAAAAACTTCGTAATATCATCTATGATTGATTTATATTCTTTCTCGGAGACTTCATTGACACAAGGTGCTAAGCATTGTCCAAGGTGATAATATAAACAAACTCTATCTGGCAAAGTATTACACTTTCTTAATGGATAAATTCTATCTAATAATTTTTTCGTTTCGTTAGCTGCTTGCACATTTGGATAAGGACCAAAATATTTCCCTTTATCTTTTTTAACATTCCTTGTTGTGATAAGTCTTGGATGTCTCTCTGCTGTCAGCTTTATAAACGGATAACTTTTATCATCCTTTAGCATGATATTATATTTTGGATCATGCTTTTTTATAAGATTTAATTCTAATATTAATGCTTCTATATTGGAAGAGGTAATAATATATTCAAAATCCTCTATTTCATTTACTAGTCTTAATGTTTTCCCATCATGGGAGCCTGTAAAATAAGATCGTACTCGATTTTTTAATACCTTTGCTTTTCCAACGTATATGATGGTTCCTTGTCTATCCTTCATCAAATAACATCCAGGCTGGTCAGGCAAGATCATTAATTTATTTTTAATAATATCGTTCAATTAGTTCCCTCCCTGAATGCAAAATTTCATCATAATCGAACATATATACTTATCTTTATTATAGGTGATTTTATTTTCAATCATCAAGAGAAAAGCACAGACTGGAAAATATTTGTGCTTCGGTGGTATTTGTATAAAGATGATAAACGAAGTTGACTCCCTTTTACCATAAATAAAGGGAAAGAGTAGCTAATCATAAAAGAATGGGGTGTTTATAGCTTGTCCAAAACTCCATTCTAGATTGCCATAACAAAAAAACGTAGATAAACAATTTTTGTTATCTACGTTTTGATATGCTTATTTATGAAAATGAATTAGATGTGTTTTGATAGTAGTTCAGAAAGAGCTTCTTTTGGTTGGAAACCAACAACTTTATCAACTACTTCTCCTTCTTTAAGAACCAATAATGTTGGGATGCTCATTACACCAAATTTTGATGCTGATTCTTGGTTTTCATCTACATCCACTTTTACGATTTTTACATTATCGCCGATTTCACTATCTAGTTCTTCTAATACTGGAGCAATCATTTTACATGGTCCACACCATGGTGCCCAAAAATCTACTAATACGACACCTGAGCCAGTTTCTGATTGGAATGTTTGATCTGTTGCATGTGTAATTGCCATTCTATATTTTCCTCCTCAAATTGTTTAACTAATAATATCGCAAGTATACCATGGTTTTTTAAAGGATACTAATAATATGTTTCAATCGTTATTTTTTCCTACTACTGCCTATTCCATACACCATATACTTCTATCCTATCTCTTCTAATTCTTCAATTAATGCAGGAATAATTTCGAACAGATCCCCAACTAAACCATAATCTGCAACATCAAAGATTGGAGCATTCGGATCATTATTAATAGCAATAATAGTTTTCGCAGATGTAACTCCTACTAAATGTTGAATAGCTCCTGATATACCACATGCAATATAAATATCTGGTGCAACTATTTTCCCTGTTTGACCTATTTGCAGAGAGGAGTCACTTACTCCAAGTTCAACTGCTCCCCTTGATACGCCGACAGTACCACCAAGTGTATTTGCTAATTGCTGAAGTAGAGAAAACCCTTCTTTATTCTGAACTCCTCTTCCTGCGCCAATAATAATCTTCGCCTCATTTAAACCTTCTGATTTCCCCTCTTTTTTTATCCGTTCTTTAAGAAAATAAATTGGTTCTTCTACTATCACATTTTTCGAATGAATAGTGCCAGTTGCCTGTTCATTTCGCGGAAAGGGAGTCCATATTTTTGGTTTCACTGTAAAAATATAACTCCCCTTTACTAAAGCTAATTGTTCCGTTAATTTACCAGAATAAGCTGGCCGGCTAACCATTATATTAGTTCCTTCTATATTTAGACTATCTATATTAGAAATTAGCGGAATATTAGCTTTTTCACTCAAATATGGGGTAACTGCCTTTCCAATTTCCGTATGTCCAAAAACAGTTAGAGTTGGATTAACTTCTTTTTGAACATGCCAGATGACTTGGTTATACGTTTGAGGAGAAAATCTCGTTAATTTTGTATTTTCCACCATTAGTACTTTGTCTATCCCATAATATAGTAATTCTTCTGCATATAACTGTAGTTTGTCTCCACATAATAACACGATAATTTCTTCATTTTTATATAAATTTTTCACTGCAGAAATACATTCTAATGTAATAGTTTTTATTCCATTAGGGGATACTTCACCAAAAATAAGGATTTTATCAGCCACTGTACAATCCTCCTTTCCTCTATTTAAGCTTTTTAATAATCTGTGCTAATTCGGTAATTTTCGTCGATTTATCGCCTTGAATCATTGTTTTTTTTCGTTGCATGTTTGGAAATAGATACTGTTGGGGATTATAAGAGGTAAGTTCTTTATATTCTATTGGTACTAGCTTATATGGTTTCTTTTTAGCCTGAATAATACCTAAAACGGATGCAAGTCTTGGAACATGTAAACCTTGAGGTATTGTTACTAATAAAGGAGTAGACCCATGATAAGTCTCAATGTCTCTTTCTCCATTTCGTGTCACAATCATTTTTCCCTTTTCCTTTTTAACTTTTTGGATGTTTGTTAAATAAGAAATGTCCAAAATGGTAGCCACTCTAGGACCAACTTGACTAGACGCACCATCTGTTGCAAAATCACCTGCTAAAATCAGATCAAACTCTACACTTTTTATATAGTCAGCTATTTTTCTTGCAACAATTGCCGGATATTCTTCTATAGGATCCACCTCTAGTAAGATTGCTACATCAGCTCCCATCGCAAGTGCCGTTCTTAATTGCTTTTCTCCTTCACTTGGGCTAACCATAATAACTGTAATAGTTCCACCATATTTTACTTTTAATTGAATTGCTTCTTCTAATGCGATGGCATCTGGCGGGTTGATGATATAACTAGTTGGATCTACTACCGTTTGACCATTAACCAACTCGATCGGATCATCAGGAGATATAGTCCGTGATAAGAGTACAATCATGTTCATATATAATCACCTGTTCTTTGTTTATATATTTTTTACTGTTCTTTTTCACTTTCTTCTTTTAATTGTCTTTTCAACACTTTTCCGATTGCTGTTTTAGGAAGTTCTTTTCGAAACTCGTATATTCTAGGCACTTTAAAAGAGGCTATCTTATTTCTCATGAATTGATCTAATTCTTCTTCTGTCACTACTACTCCCTCTTTTAAGACCACATATGCTTTCACGGTTTCTCCACGGTAAGAGTCCTTTACTCCTACTACTGACGCCTCAACTACAGCAGGGTGTTCGTATAATACTTCTTCTACTTCACGAGGATAGATATTAAATCCACTTGCAATGATAATATCTTTCTTCCGATCTACAATATAGAAGAAACCTTCCTCATCCATATAAGCTAAGTCCCCTGTTAATAGCCAACCATCTTTAAGGACTTTTTTTGTTTCTTCCTCGTTTTTCCAATATCCCTTCATTACTTGTGGTCCTTTTATTCCGAGCTCTCCTATTTCTCCTACAGGAAGGGGTTCTCCTGTTTCTAATGAAAATATGGCTGCATCTGTTCCTGGCCACGGTACTCCAATTGATCCTTTTTTTACCTCATGATCCCAAAGGAAATTAACGTGGGTGACAGGAGATGTTTCCGTTAACCCATAACCTTCAACAATTTTCCCACCTGTTTTTTGTTGAAACTTTTCAATCAACTCTACTGGTAATGGTGCAGATCCACTTATCGCTCCACTTATGGAAGATAGATCATATTTTTCGATATCAGGATGATTCAATAAGCCTATATAAATAGTTGGTGCTCCAGGAAATACAGTTGGTTTTTGCTTATGAATGGTTTTTAGTGCAGTAGTTGCATCAAACTTTGGCAGGAGAATCATTTTATATATCTCCATGACAGAAAGTACCAATACGGTCATTAAACCATAAACATGAAATAGTGGCATTATTGCCAGCAATCTTTCTTTCCCTTTTTCCATTTTATACAGCCATTGTCGACACATGGATGTATTAGAAACTAAGTTTTGGTGTGTTAATATAGCTCCTTTTGGAAAACCAGTAGTACCACCAGTGTATTGAATAATGGCGATATCTTCTTCGAAGTTTAATGGTACTTCTTCTAGTTTCAGATGTTTCTTTTTCATTGCGGAAGTAAATAGATGGGTATTAGATGAAGGTTTAATAACTGGTGGTTTTCCTTGTTCTTTTGCTTGAATAAAAGGATAGATAAGGTTTTTAGGAAAAGGTAGGTAATCTTTTATGGAAGTTGCAATAATATGTTCCATTTTTGTTTGTGGTTGCACCTTTTTAACTCGGTTGTAAAGAATATCTAATGTAATGATTGCTTTCGCCTCTGTATCTTTTAAGATAAACTCTATTTCCTTTTCTTGATACAAAGGATTTATTGGTACGACAATAGCTCCTGTATGCAAAATTGCATAAAAACCAATGACAGTTTGTGGGATATTAGGTAGCATCAATGCCACTCTATCTCCTTTTTCAACCCCTAAACTTTGTAAATATGCCGCTAAGTTTAATGATTTTTTATATAATGATCGAAAGGTTATCTCTTTTCCCATAAAATGGATTGCTTTATGGGTAGGATATTCACTCGCAGCATTTTTTAATAATTGTGGCAAAGTATCTGCTCTGTAGTATACATTCTTTGCTATTTGATCTGGATAAAGATTAAGCCATCTTTTATCTGTTTCCAATACAATTCCCCCATTGCTTGACTTTAGTACTAGCTAGCATATTATATGGAAGAAAGAAAAGGTTGGCTTATTTTTACGAGCCTAAGTTTGTCTTATTCCCTAAAATGGGCAAAAAAATAGGTTTAAACCGTCTTTTCTTCTACGACGATTTAAACCTACTATATAGTGTACGTATACAATTAGGAAATTCCTGAACCTATCACATAAGATAATCCTACGGAAATAATCATGGAAATAAAACCTACAGCACGATTGTCATTTTGAATCTCTTCATCAATCTTAAATTTAGGAGTAAGGAATTCAAAGATAAAATATCCAATCAACAATAGAGAAAATCCATAAACTCCCCAAGTAATCATCGTTAATAAGGAGTCATTATGCATAATAGAATGTCTAAATATATTAGCAATCCCAAATATCTTTCCTCCTGTTGCCATAGCTACTGCAATATTCCCTCTTTTAATCTCATCCCAGTTATTATATTTCGTAACGAGCTCGAAAATAGCTAAAAATACGACCATACTTAAAATAACAACACTATAATCCCCTGCAGTCTTTACGTATTCATTTTCCCAAAATTTATCCATAGGTTCTCCTCCACTTTTCCTGTTAGAAAGTCTCTATTTAAATTCAACGACAGTTACGCCGCTTCCTCCTTCACCAGCTTCTCCGAACCTAATTTTTTTCACAGCGCGGTGATTTTTAAGATATTCTTGTACACCAGTTCGCAATGCACCTGTCCCTTTTCCATGAATAATGGAAACTCGTGGATATCCTGCAAGAAGACTATCATCAATATATTTCTCTACACGAGCCAAGGCATTTTCATATCGTTCTCCGCGTAAATCAAGTTCTAAGCTAACATGATAATCTCTTCCTTTTATTGTAGCAAGAGGCTTTGTTTCCACCACTTTTGGCGATTTAATATATTCTAAGTCTTTTTCTTTAACTTTCATTTTCATAATACCAATTTGAACTTGCCACTCTTTATCAGTGGTCTTTTCTAGTAATTGTCCTTTTTGACCAAATGTTAAGACTTTTACTTCATCTCCTGGTTGGAATACATGATTGGTGTTAGCTTTTGCCTTTTCTTTTTTTAGAGCTGTCTTAGGCGTTGCATCCTCTAATCGTTTTCTTGCATCTATTAATTCATGTTCTTTAATTTCAGCGTGTTTTTCAAGCTGCATTTTTCGTAAAGAACTGATAATTTCTTCCGCTTCTTTTTTCGCATTTTCAATAATTTCTTTTGCTTCTATTTTCGCCTTTTCTTGTAGCGATTCTTTCTTATCATAGTATTCCATCACTTGCTTTTGTAGATCATGGTGAAGCATTTCTGCTTGCTTTAGAAAATCTTTCGCATCCTCTTGCTCTTTTTCTGCCTGTCTACGACTTTGCTCAAGTGATGCAATCATATTCTCAATTTTATTAGATTCTGCGCTTACATGGGATCTAGCTACATCTATAACGGATTTATTTAATCCTAGTCTTTTACTAATTTCAAATGCATTACTTCTACCTGGAACCCCAATTAATAATCGGTAGGTAGGACTTAATGTTTCTACATCGAATTCGACACTGGCATTAACAACTTTCTCTCTATTATATCCATATGCTTTTAATTCTGGGTAGTGAGTTGTAGCAATTACTCTGGCTCCTCGACTATTCACCTCATCTAATATAGATATGGCAAGGGCTGCCCCTTCTTGAGGATCTGTCCCAGCTCCTAATTCATCAAACAATACTAAACTCTCATGATCCACTTCTTTTAAAATATCCACAATGTTAACCATATGGGAGGAGAAAGTACTTAATGATTGTTCAATAGATTGTTCGTCGCCTATATCGGCAAAAACGGATTTAAAAACACCAACTTCTGATCCATCCAATACTGGAATCTGAAGTCCTGCCTGTGCCATTAATGTACATAAACCAACTGTTTTAAGTGTTACTGTTTTACCTCCTGTATTCGGACCAGTAATAACGATAGCTGTATAAGTATCCCCAAGAGCTATATCATTTGGAACAACAACATCTGGTGGAATTAATGGATGCTTTGCCTTAAGCAACAAAATCTTTCCTTCATTATTAATTAACGGTTTTGTTGCTTTTAAACGATGGGCATATTTAGCTTTTGCAAACATAAAATCAATTTCCGTTAAAATTGCTACAATATCTAATAGCTCTTCCTCATATTGTGCAACTATACCTGTTAACCTTGTAAGGATACGGTCAATTTCCTGTTGCTCTTGTACTCTTATTGCTTGCAATTCATTATTTAAAGTAACAATTACTTGTGGTTCAATAAAAAGTGTTTGTCCAGATGCACTTTGGTCATGAACAATACCACCGTAATTCCCTCTATACTCCTGTTTAACAGGTATGACGAATCGATCGTTACGAATGGTGATGATGCTATCAGAAAGCATTTTCTGTGCATTAGAAGAACGTATCATGCTCTCTAATTTTTCTCTTACTCTTGATTCATTTCTACGCAATTGATTTCTAAGCGTTCTAAGTGTATCACTCGCACTATCCAAAACGGCACCTTGATCATCAATAGCCATTTTAATTTGTTCTTCTACCTCACTAAGAACCTCAATTCCTTCTGTTAATGTGTATAAGTTAGGTATAGATTCATCTTCATGAAACTCTTCAATAAAGCGCTTCATTTGTCTACTTACATGGACTGTACTTGCTATATGAGTTAATTCAATTGGGCTAAGCATTCCACCAATAGATGACCTTTTTACATGTGCACGAATATCATAAATTCCATCTAATGGAATACTTCCTCGCATTCGATACACTTTAGCCGCTTCATCTGTCTCTTCTTGCCATTGGACCACTTCGTTATAATCAGTAGAAGGCACTAAATTTTCTGCTTTATCTCTTCCTAATGAAGAAGAAACATGTTCGCTTAATTGCGCTTTTATCTTATCAAATTCTAAAGTTTTTAATACTCTTTCTTGCATGGGAGTTGTCTCCTTTGTTTTTCCCTGTGCAGGTTAATTATGTTTTTATCTATCTTCAATCAGTAGTTCATCCCCACTGATTGTAAAGTTGTAATAATCTAGTTTTTAAAGGAATTGCTCTAAGCTTTCTATAGGTTCAATCCTTACTTTTCGTTCGTACGAGATACATATAAATAGTTGAGTAATTCATCTTTTGACATAGCATTTAAAACAGTGGATTTTTTTATCCAACCTTTTTGTGCTGTAGATACACCTATTTTCATATTATGAAGTTCATCTATATGATGAGCATCTGTATTAATTACTATCTTCACACCTGCTTCTTGTGCCATTTGAACATATTTAGCATTTAAATCAAGGCGATTGGGATTACTATTTAATTCAAGAACAGTATCTGTTTCCTTCGCTAGTTGAATAAGACTTTCTATATCCACATCATATCCGTCTCTTTTACCAATTTTTCTACCTGTAGGGTGCGCAATAATAGTAACATATTTATTTTTCAAGGCTGTTTTAAGGCGATCCATAATTTTATCTCTTGATTGAGAAAATGCCGAATGAATGGAGGCAATCACAATATCTAATTCTTGTAAAAGATCATCATCATAATCAAGTGTTCCATCTGGAAGAATATCCATCTCCACTCCAGCTAAAATGGTAATATCATCATATTTCTCATTTAATTTACGTATTTCTTTTATTTGTTGACGTAATCTTTCTGGAGTTAACCCATTTGCAACCTTTAAATATTGAGAGTGATCAGTAATCGCCATATATTGATAACCTAATTTTCTATTTGCTTCTACCATTTCTTCTAAAGAGTGAGCACCATCACTTGCAGTAGTATGCATATGTAAGTCACCTTTAATAGCATCAATAGAAATTAAATCCTCTTCTTTTGTGAAATGGTCTACTTCTTTCCCATCTTCTCTTATTTCCGGGGGAATAAAAGGTAGGCCAAAATACTGATAAAATTCCTCTTCTGTGTCAAAAGTCTTTATTTCACCTGTTTCATTATTTTCTACTCCATATTCACTTATCTTCTCACCACGTTCTTTGGCAAGCTGTCTCATCCTAACATTATGATCTTTTGATCCTGTAAAATGATGCAGAGTTGTAGCAAATTCAGCTGGTTTCACTAAACGAAAGTCAATGGAAACATCATAATCAAGGTCTAATACCACACTTACTTTCGTACTACCTGCACCTATTATCTCTTTAATCGAGGGTAACTCTAATAGCTTTTCTTTTACTTTGCCAGGTTCTTCGGTTACAATGATAAAATCCAAGTCTTTGATTGTTTCCCTTACTCGTCGTAAACTACCTGCTCTAGAAAAACGTAGCACTCCATCCATTTCTGATAATTTCTCTTCAATTGATGCTGCAATAGGAAGCATATACGCAATAGGAAGTCGTTCTGGTCTAGAACCTGCATTTTCTAATGCCTCTAATATTTTTTCTTCTGTTTTTTTCCCAAATCCTTTAAGAGCTTGCACTTTTCCTTCCAAACAAGCTTTCTTTAGATCTGTTGCATTTTCTACCGATAGTTCTTTATATAGCCGTGAAATCTTTTTTCCACCAAGTCCTTGCAGTTGGAGTAAAGGGATTAATCCCTTAGGTACTTCTTCTTTTAGTTCCTCAAGTACGCTAGACTTGCCTTCTGCAATATACTCATCAATTACAGCCGCTGTCCCTTTTCCAATACCAGGAAGTTCTGTAAAGTCTGTAATCTCCTCTAAGGTACTTTCACTTGTTTCAAGACTATTAGCAGCCTTTCTAAATGCAGCTATTTTAAAAGTATTTTCACCTTTAAGTTCCATATATATAGCGATTTGTTCTAATAATCGAATAATATCTTTTTTTATTTTGGTCATCTCTATCACCTACGAAAAGTTTATATCTTTATTTGTCTATCATACCATGAACAGTTAAAATCCAATAATAACTAGCTAATATGTTAAAGATACATCAGAACATACTAAAAACTCTTCTAGCTACATATATTGCTAAAAGAGTTTCTGCATTACGATGAAGCCTGATATTCAAACCACAAATCATTTATTTTACCTGAAAAATATGGGGTATTTTCTAACATCCATGCAGCAAATGAGGAGTCACTAACTAAATTTTGAATAAAATCAACTGGAATTAAAATAGAAATAAATATAAGAAGCAATAATAGCAAGTATGTTTCGATAAATCCCAGAACAGCTCCTGCCCATGTATTTAGTTGCTTTAATATTGGAAGACTAGCAACAAAGTCTATCATACTACCAAGTATTTGCCATATGATTTTAACTGCAACAAAAATAATAATAAATGCAATAGCACGATAAAAAACATCTTCCAAGTTAGTTACATTAAATAATGCTTCTAGAAAACTATTTTCTCCTGTGTTTGAGTATGGTATCCATAGTTTTATCTTAGTGGAAAGTGGTATGTAATATTTTTTCGCTACAACAAATGCAATTATAAAACCTGTTAAGTATATAAATTGCATAATAAAGCCTCTTTTTAATCCTCTAAGGAGACCAAAAATCAGCAAGATAACCAAAATAATATCTAACATGAACAGTTTCAGTCCTTTTCTTTTTTTAATTCTTCTTCTAGAACTTCTACACGATTTAATAATTTAATATATTCATCTACTATGTTAACTGCAGTTAATACAGCTAATTTATTTGTATCAAGTAATGGATTCTTTCCGTGAATCTCTCGCATCTTTCTATCCACTATGGAGGCAACCAATCTAACATGATTAGAAGGTTCTTCCCCTACTACTATATATTGTGTTCCGTATATATCAACGTTTGTACGATTTTTGGGGGTATCTGACACACCATCATGCCTCCATTTCTAAAGAATCCTACTTTCTATCATATCATGAACCAATCTTGATAGGGAAGTCATTCGACTATATTATCTTAGAACGTAAAAAGATAGTGATTGAATTCCCAAGCCTTTTTGACTATTTAAAAGGTATCTCTAAAACAAAAGGACTGATCCACATAACCATTATTTCACCTTTATATAGTAGTCCGAAAAGGATATAGAGAAACTACTATATATGGGGAATAAATGGGTCGTGAATCAGTCCTTCTAAAGACCTCTTACTTTATTAATTACCCTCTTAGTACTGCTCCAGCTTTCTCTTTCACAGCAGCTAGTACTTTATCATGCGCTTTTGTAATCATTTCATCTGTTAATGTTTGTTCAGGGTCAAAATATCTTAGAGAGAATGCAATAGACTTCTTGCCTTCTTCCATTTTGTCTCCTTCATATAAATCAAACACTTGCACTTCTTTTAGTAATGATCCGCCAGCTTCTGTAATTATTTTTTGTATATCTCCTGCCAATATCTCTTTATCTACAACAAGAGCAATATCTCTTGTCATAAATGGAAATCTTGGAATAGTTGTATAATGTAAATCTTCTACTTCTTCCGCAAATAATGGAGTTAGATCTAATTCAAAACAATATGTTTCTTTTATATCTAATTCATTTTGCACTTGTGGATGTACTTGGCCTAAAAATCCAATTACTTTTCCATTTAATAATATTTCCGCTGTTCTACCAGGATGCATGCCTTCCATTTCACTTTTTACAAAGTCGATTTGTTTAGATACACCTAGCTTTTGGAATAAGCCTTCTAGTACACCTTTTACTACAAAGAAATCAACAGTTTTCTTTTCGCCTTGCCATGGATGGCTACTCCAAGTACCTGTTAATGCACCAGCTAAATGTTCTTTTTCTTCTGGTAGCTCATTTCCTTCATTAGCTAAGAAAACAACACCTGTTTCATATACTGCCAGACTTTCATTCTGACGTGCTGCGTTATATTTTACTACTTCTAATAACTGAGGTATGATACTTTGACGTAGTAAAGCACGCTCTTCACTCATAGGCATAGCAAGTTTTATTGGCTGTCTCTTTTCTAAGGCATAAGCATGAACTTTTGACTCATTTGTTAGAGAATAAGTAATTGCCTGATACAATCCTGCTCCTTCTAAATATTTACGTGTCATACGACGTTTCTTCTGATAAGTAGTTAATGCTCCTGGTGTAGATGAACCTACTGGTAATGTCTTTGGAAGATTATCATAACCATACAGTCTAGCTACTTCTTCTACTAAATCAGCTTCAATTGTAATATCGTTTCTTCTTGTTGGAACAACAACTGTAAATGTTGTTTCTTCTACTGTTACATCAAACTGTAAATTATGGAAGATACTAACTACTTCATCAATTTGCAAGGATGTTCCTAAAGAACGATTAATTTTTTCAAGTGTAATAGTTACAACTTTTGGCTCTGCAGTTAAAGTATCAGCTGCTACTTCACCTTCTAATACTTCTCCTCCTGCATATTGATGCAATAATTGACAAGCACGATCTGCTGCTGCTCTTACTCGGTTTGGATCAATTCCTTTTTCATATCTTGAACTTGCTTCACTTCTTAATCCAATTGTTTTAGAAGATTTACGGATTACCTTACTATCAAAATAAGCAGATTCTAGCAATACAGTTGTTGTATCAGCTTGAACTTCTGAATTAGCTCCACCCATTACACCAGCAACCGCCACTCCATCTTTGCCGTTTGTAATAAGTAAATTATCTTCAGTTAATGTTCTTTCCGCTTCATCAAGAGTAGTAATTTTCTCTCCACTCTTAGCTCTTCTTACTAGAATTTCCTTTGATTCTAACTTATCATAATCAAATGCATGTAACGGTTGGCCATATTCTAATAAGATATAGTTTGTAATATCCACTACATTGTTATGTGGTCTAATTCCTGCTGCCATTAATTTTCCTTGCATCCATAATGGAGATGGCGCAATTTTAACATTTTTTATTACTCTTGCTGTGTAAAGTGGCGCATCTTCTGGTACTTCTACTGAAACCTTTACATAATCAGTTGCCTTTTCTGAAACAGTTGGATATGTTATAGCTGGTAGATTGACTTCTTTTCCTAAAATTGCTGCTACTTCATAAGCTACACCAAGCATACTTAAGCAATCTGCTCTATTAGGAGTAAGACCAAGTTCTAGAACAGCATCATCACGTTGTAAGTATTCTAAAGCATCTTTCCCTACTTCTACATCGCTTGGGAATACAAAGATTCCTTGTGAGTATTCTTTTGCAACAATTTTCCCTTCTAACCCAAGTTCTTGTAAGGAACAAATCATTCCATTCGATTCTTCTCCGCGAAGTTTTGCTTTTTTAATTTTGAAATTTCCAGGAAGGACCGCTCCAACTTTAGCAACTGCAACTTTTTGCCCCTTGTCAACATTAGGAGCTCCACAAATGATTTGGATTGGATCCCCTTCGCCAACATCAACTAAACACTTATTTAATTTATCTGCATTTGGATGTTGTTCTCTTTCTACTACATAACCAATAACAACATTTTTAATGCCTTCGTTTAAAACTTCGACACCTTCAACTTCAATTCCACTTTTCGTAATTTTCTCCGCTAAATCACTTGGACTAATATCTTTAATATCAACATATTCTTTTAACCAATTATAGGAAACTAACATTTTTTCTCCTCCACCCTTAATATTCCGGCACTGAAAATTGTTTTAAGAAACGAACATCATTTGTATAGAAATGACGAATATCATCAATTCCATATTTCAGCATAGCAATACGCTCTGGTCCCATTCCGAAAGCAAAACCTGAATATTTCTTTGAATCAAAACCAGACATCTCTAAAACATTCGGATGTACCATTCCTGCTCCTAGAATCTCAATCCAACCTGTTTTCTTACATACGCTACATCCGCAACCTTTACAAATAAAGCAAGAAATGTCGACTTCAACAGATGGTTCCGTGAAAGGGAAGAAACTTGGACGTAGGCGAATTTCTCTATCTTCGCCAAACATTTTCTTTGCAAAAACTTCCAAAGTTCCAATTAAATCACTCATACGAATATTTTCATCTACAACAAGTCCTTCAATTTGCATAAATTGATGAGAGTGAGTTGCATCGTCATTATCACGGCGATAAACCTTACCAGGACAGATAATCTTTACAGGACCTTGCCCTTTATGTTTTTCTAATGTTCTTGCCTGCATTGGTGAAGTTTGTGTTCTAAGTAATAACTCTTCTGTAATATAGAAGGAATCCTGCATATCTCTAGCTGGATGATCTTTTGGTAAATTTAATGCTTCAAAATTATAGTAGTCATTTTCTACCTCTGGTCCTTCTTCCACTGTGTATCCCATGCCAATAAACAGATCTTCTATTTCCTCAACAACTCGAGTTAAAGGATGGTGATTTCCACTTACAACAGGACGACCAGGTAATGTAACATCAATCGTTTCAGAAGCAATTTTCTCTTGTACTAAGGCTTCTTCCAATTGCTTTTGCTTCTTTTCAATATGAGAAGTGATTTCATCTCTAATCACATTGACTAATGCCCCCATTTTTGGTCTTTCTTCAGCAGATAATTTCCCCATTCCTTTTAACACTTCTGTGATTGGGCCTTTTTTTCCTAAGTAAGCTACTCTTATGTCATTTAATTCTTTCATATTTTCACTTTTTTCAATACTTTTCAGTGCTTCAGCTTGAAGCTCTTTTAATTTCTCTTCCATTTATATTTCCTCCTTCTACAGGTTGCATGAAATTTCGGCAATAAAAAACCTCGCCCCCAAAAAAGGGACGAGGTTATATACGCGGTACCACCCTAATTAACTTGTCAAAACAAATAGAACACAAGTTCACTTCATTTGGATAACGGTATTCTACCGGTACATCTTTACATTTCTAAAAAGTCGAAATGGTCCCGATGCCGACTCAGGAGGTGAACTTCATTGAATGTTTTTAATAAAAATGCTTCCAGTCTATGGCATTTTCTCCCTTTATTAGAAATCATCCACTACTTTTCTCCATCATTGTCTTTATTCATGTATTTTGAGACTAATTATAATATATATTCTATCTGTTTTCAAATCCATTTTCTCTATTTCAAAGTCATAAGGTATTCTATTTAAAATGATACATTAAAATTCCCGCTGCTACGGCAACATTTAAGGATTCACTTTGACCATAGATTGGAATATATAGATTTGCATCCGTTTTGCTTAGTACTTCTTTGCTTACTCCATTCCCCTCATTCCCTACAATAAGACAAAAAGAATCTTTTCTATCCGTACCTTCTTGATAGTCTTTGCCATTTTCTAAGGCTGTTCCATAAACAGGAATCTCTCTTCCTTTTAACTCATCTATAGCTTGGAGTAAATCTGTTTTTATAATTGGTAAATGAAAGTGACTTCCTTGTGCGGAACGGACAACTTTAGGATTAAAAATATCCACTGTGCCTTCCCCAATAATGACACCATCTAATCCTGCAGCATCTGCTGTTCTTATAATCGTTCCAATATTCCCAGGATCTTGTACTTTATCTATTGCAATAAAAGTTTTCCCAGTCTTTAAAATTTCATTATCCTTAAGTTGTTTACAATGGGCAATAATTCCTTGTGGTGATTCTGTTTCAGATAGCATTTCGATTATTTCAGTTGTCACAATGGTGACAGGAACTTCTCCATAATCCCAAGATGGGAGTTCTGTTTCTTCAGAAATAATTAAATGGATGATAGCATCCGCTTTAAACGCCTCTTCCACTAAATGGAATCCTTCCACCAAAAAAGTTTGCGTCTTATCTCGTTCCTTCTTTGTTAAAAGCTTTTTCCACTCTTTAATTTGTGGATTTTTGGCTGAAAGTATATGTTTCACTTTTTTGTTCTCCTTTATTTTATCCAAAAATGAATCATTCCTTGATTACATTTCTTCTATTATACCGTAAAAAAATATCATAATAAATGGATGATAGAGAGATGATAAGAAATAGATGTATGTGTAGTAATACATCTACGCGTTTTTATGCGATTCCTTCTTCTTCCCTTACTAAGGGACAAAATGGAATCGTGGTAGTCCACTTTTCCCATTGCTATTAAATGGAACAAGAAATTTACAAAAGGAGCAGATAGGATGAATTTAAATTTACGTAATGCGATTATCCATAATGTATCTGGCAACAATCAGGACCAATTAAAAGAGACAATCGTTGACGCTATCCAAAATGGTGAAGAAAAAATGCTTCCTGGTCTTGGCGTATTATTCGAAGTCATCTGGAAAAATTCTTCTGAGAGTGATAAGACAGAAATGCTACAGACATTGGAAGCAGGTCTTAAATAAGAAAAAAAGGAAGGGGAATCCTTCCTTTTTTTTTCTTAAGTGAATCTTTTTTCTATTTCCTCCGTATAATTATTGTCCATTTATCCGCAATGGAATTGTCTTACATATTTATTAATCAATTTAGCCGTTATATGCTATACTACACTTACAATAACACGAAAAAAGGTGAAGGAATTTGACGAAAAAGAAATTTCATTACTGGCTTTTGCAAATCCTCTTAATTGTTGCAATTATTTATATTTGCACAAAGATATCATTTTTATTCCAGCCAGTCGGAGTACTATTTTCAACATTATTTGTACCAATTATTATTACCGGATTTTTGTATTTCTTACTTAATCCTATTGTTCGCTTTCTACAAAAAGGAAAAGTTCCAAAAACTCTCGCAATCATTATTGTATATATTGTTGTGATTGGCCTTATCATTTTAGCAGTTGGAAGCATTGTGCCGATGATCAGTAAACAAATAACAGAATTATTTAGTAATATCCCTACATACGCTGATCAAGCCATTAAATTTTTTAATTACTTAAATGATACGAAACAATATAAATGGGTGATGAATCAAGATTATGTGTCTATTGAAGATATCACAGATAACTTAAAGGCATATGCGCAAACAATTCCAAGCAACTTATCAAATGGAATTGGTGCGATTATCAGCACCATGACAAACATTACCGTTACGATTGTAACAGTACCCTTTTTATTATTTTATTGTTTTAAAGATGGTGCAAAGTTTCCTGATGCTTTATCTAAGTTTTTCCCATCTTCCTATCGCAAAGAAGGGGTAAAAATTATTAAAGATACAAGTGCAACATTAGCTTCCTACATTCAGGGGCAAGTAATTGTCGCCTTATTTGTTGGGACACTTGCTTTAATCGGTTATTTAATTATTGGACTTGACTATGCACTAGTGATGGCATTACTTGTTGCTGTTACCAATATTATTCCCTATGTGGGTCCATTAATCGGTGGAGCACCAGCAGTGATTATTGCCTTATTTACTTCTCCTACACAGGCATTATTAGTAATCATTGTAATTACTATTGCACAACAAATAGAAGGAAATGTATTATCTCCTCTTATTTTAGGAAAACGTTTAGATACACACCCAGCAACTATTATTATCTTATTATTAGTGGCTGGTAATTTAGCAGGAATCTTCGGAATGATCCTAGCGGTTCCAACTTATGCAGCTGCTAAAACCATTGTTATTAACATTAATCGCCTGTTAAAGGCAAGAAAAGCAGCCATTTTAAATAATCAAGAATCAACTTTTAAAAATTTATAATAGGAGATTGTTCAGTTAAATAAGTGGGAATCTCCCTATTTCCATATCATCACCATTCAAGTCTACCTTTAATACCAAATAAAAAAGGAGAAGAACGAATCATTCGTTCTTCTCCTTTTTTATTTATATTTATTATGCAAATGTTAATTCTTTCACCGTATCAGCATCTAATCTTTTAATAACCTCTACAATTAGTTTCACTGCATTTTCAAAGTCATCACGGTGAAGCATTGCTGCATGGGAATGAATATATCTTGTTGCAATGGTAATAGATAAAGCAGGCACTCCATTATGTGTTAAATGAATAGAACCTGAATCAGTACCACCACCTGGTACGCTATCAAACTGATATGGAATATTTAATTCATCAGCAGTATCTGTAACTAAATCTCGTAGACCTTTGTGGGAAACCATAGAAGCATCATATAGAATAATTTGAGGACCTTTTCCCATTTTACTTAATGCTTCTTTATCTGTTACTCCCGGTGTATCTCCAGCAATACCAACATCTACACCAAATGCAATATCTGGCTCAATCAAGTTTGCAGCTGTCTTCGCACCACGAAGTCCAACCTCTTCTTGAACTGTTCCAACACCATATACGACATTTGGATGATCTGTATTTTTTAGATTTTTCAATACATCAATAGCAATCGCACAACCAATACGGTTATCCCAAGCTTTTGCTAATAGCATTTTTTCATTATTCATCACAGTGAATTCAAAGTATGGCACTACCATATCTCCTGGTTTTACGCCCCATTCTAATGCTTCTTCTCTTGATGAAGCACCTATATCAATGAAAATATCTTTAATATCAATTGGTTTCTTTCTAGCTTCTGCTGAAAGAACATGTGGTGGTTTAGAACCAGTAATACCCGTGATTTCACCTTTGCTTGTAACAATTGTTACTCGTTGTGCAAGCATAACTTGTGACCACCAGCCACCTACCGTTTGGAAATATAAAAATCCTTTATCATCTATTCTTGTAATCATGAACCCAACTTCATCGAGATGACCTGCAACCATAATTTTTGGTCCGTTTTCTTTTCCGACTTTTTTGGCAATTAAGCTACCTAAATTGTCTGTTGTTACTTCGTCTGCATATTCTGATATGTATTTTTTCATTACTTCTCTTGGTTCTTTTTCGTTCCCTGGTATTCCTTTAGCATCTGTTAAATCTTTTAGCATTTTTAATGTATCATCTAATTTAACCATTACTTCGACTCCCTTAATATTTATTATTCCTACTTATTATACTAAAAAATTATATTAGTACAAACAATTATACTATTCCTACCCCTTTATTATGTAACTTTACGATCATTCTAATTATTTTTTTCAAAAAAAATATAATCTTTTTGAAACTTTTTCATCTACTAAACGTATATCATTAGCTAATCCTGAAATTTATTTATTTGGAGGCTTTTAATATGGTATGGATTTTAATATGTGCTTTATTGATTGTGCTAATTTTCTTACTCGTTCGTCTAATCATCTATTTATTAAAACCTGAGAGAAGACTAGCCATTGCACAAAAACGAGGAACGTTTTACTTATTAGATTATCGAAACGTAAGAATGAACTTCTTATTAACATATAGAGGACATTTATTTGAAGGAGAAAAATATGCAACTGGAGATAAAGTTGATCATATTTCGATATGGATGAAAGATCCTTATAGTACAAAATTATCTGATGAGGAAGTTGAAAGTATTAATCAATCTATTCAATCCAAATATCCTGTCGCTAAAATAGAATGGAGAAAAAACATAAAATAATAGTTAACAAAGTCCGAGGGTACCCTACAAGCAAAAGTTCTGACCAACAGTATTCTATTTAATAGTTGTTGATAATGTTTAATCACTACTATCTAATAGAATAACCATTGTAAAGTTAGATCTCGTTTTTAGGAGATACCCTCTACTCTTTTTTATCAGCCTCTTGCTTCTTTAAAAAAATCATTCCACTTTATAATGGTCATTTTTTCTCTTAATATATAAACAAGGATTCCTAAAGCAAATAATAGAATAACAATCATTGTTAGAGAGAATTGACTAATAAATTGCCCAAAGATTGTATAAAAAAATGCTAAAGGAATATTACTTAAAAAAGCTCCTTTTATATATGCCTTAAAGCTCTTCTTTTTTTCTAATAAGCAGAAATTTAATAGATGATAATGGAAAATGGGAATAAGTCGTAAAACGGTGATTTGGCCTAATGTTAAATTACGATATTCTCCAAACCAACGTTGTTTTAACCTGGAGATCTTTCGATGCATTTTTGGTAAACGTTGAATAATAAAGTAAAAAAATAAACAATTTATGGTTAAACCAATAATAGAATAAATAGTACCAAATGTTACACCAAATAAAATACCTCCTGCAATACAAACAAGAATGGGAGGAATAAATAAAAACTGTCTTAGCGTATGAAAAAATATAAACACAAGAGGTGCTAGAATACCTCCCACTTCCACCATTACAAATAGTAAAGACAATTGTTCTTCCATTTCATCACCTTCTGATTAGAGAATCATGCTGTTACTTCATTGTATAAATAAATGGAAGAGATTATGACTAATCTATTAGAAAATAGAGTACAAACCCAATTTCTATTATAGATAATAGAGGTAATCCATATTTAAAAACAGTGTGCTTCGTTTTATGACGAAAATTTCTCATTCCAACAAATAAACCACAAGCTCCAAAGAGAATAGCAACAGTCCAAAGTTTTTTTTCGCTGATCCGGTATTGATGATGGATTGCTTTTCTTTTATCTATTTTCATTAAAACATATCCATATATATTAATAATAATTAAGTATAGATACAAAATAACGATTATTTTCACCTTCTTAAAAAAGATAATCTTACTTTTTCACTCACTATGTATATTTATATTAGTTATATGAAGCATAGTCTTATTAATAGTAATTAGGGATAAATGCAAAAAAGAAGGTATTAGATACCTTCTTTTTTAAGTATTATTTTAAGTTTTGTTTAGCAACTGAAGCTAATTCAGCAAATGCATTTGCATCACTTACAGCAAGTTCAGCAAGCATTTTGCGGTTTACTTCGATACCTGCTAGCTTTAATCCGTGCATTAAACGGCTATAAGAAAGACCGTTGATACGAGCAGCTGCGTTGATACGAGTAATCCATAGTTTACGGAAATCACGTTTTTTCTGACGACGATCTCTGTAAGCATACATTAAGGATTTCATAACTTGTTGGTTTGCAACTTTGTATAATGTATGTTTAGAACCGAAATAACCTTTAGCTAATTTAAGAACTTTTTTACGACGTTTGCGTGTAACTGTACCGCCTTTAACACGTGGCATATTGTTTCCCTCCTATATTGAAAAAATTACTTAATGTTGTCTAATAAATGACGAATGCGTTTGTAATCTCCAGAAGATACTAAAGATCCTTTACGAAGTTTACGTTTTTGTTTTGTAGATTTGTTAGCAAATAAGTGACTAGTATAAGCGTGTGAACGTTTTAATTTACCAGAGCCAGTCTTTTTGAAACGCTTAGCAGCTCCACGGTGAGTTTTCATTTTTGGCATTTTGTATTCCTCCTCATTACTTGTCGTTTTTAGGCGCTAAAGTCATGAACATGCTTCGACCATCCATTTTTGGATGTGATTCCACAGTGGCAACTTCTGTACAAGCCTCTGCAAAACGAACAAGCACGCGTTGACCGATTTCCTTATGTGTAATAGCACGTCCTTTAAAACGGATGGATGCTTTTACTTTATCGCCTTTTTCTAGGAACTTAATAGCATTTCGAAGCTTTGTATTAAAGTCATGCTCATCTATAGTTGGACTAAGGCGAACTTCTTTAATATTAATGATTTTTTGATTTTTACGTGCTTCTTTATCTTTCTTTTGCTGTTCAAACTTGTATTTACCGTAGTCCATGATACGAGCTACTGGTGGTTTAGCGTTTGGTGCAACAAGAACGACATCAAGATTTACACGTGTTGCAATTTCAAGAGCTTCAAATTTCGTTTTAATTCCAAGTTGTTCTCCATTTTGGTCAATAAGACGAACTTCTCTTGCACGAATGCCCTCATTTAAAATCATATCTTTGCTAATAGTCAAACACCTCCAAGGTTAATGACGAATACAACGTTCGAGTCAAGATAACCTAATGTTTCTCTAGTTTCGTTACTAATTGACACTTGACTCCCAAGTTGACATCGTAGGTATTGAATAAGTATTTACATCCAAATAAAAAAGTGTGGATGAATAATCACCCACACTTACGATAACATAGTAAGACCTAAATGTTTACGTAATACCTGTTAACTACTTGGAATCTGTGTCAATCAGGTGAGAAGCGGGTGCTTCTTCTTTTCCTCAAACTCGTATTCAATTTACCTTAGTAACTATATCACAAGGATATGTATAAGTCAACGATAGAAATATCACAACGAGAAAAATTTTATCAAACTTATGCAATCAATGCAATAGTTTTTATACATATTTTCTGTAATTCTGGGAATAGAGATGAAAAAATCTCATTCCCAGATTGCTTTTAAGCAAATATTAAGCAGTTATTTTGCCTATTAGTTAGACAATTTCACTTCTTTAGTTAAGGCTTCTAAGAAGTCAATATAAGAGACTGTTTCAGACTTCTGCTCACCATATTTACGAACATTGACTGCTTTCTCTTCTACTTCTTTATCTCCTACCACTAGCATGTAAGGAATTTTTTTCATTTGTGCTTCTCTGATCTTATAACCAATTTTTTCATCACGCTCATCCAATTCTACTCGGAAACCATGTCTTTGTAAGTTTTCTTTTACTTCTTTCGCATAGTCAAAATGAACAGACGGTGAAACAGGAATAACTTGTACTTGGACTGGTGATAACCAAGTAGGGAATGCACCTTTATATTCTTCAATTAAGAAAGCAATAAAACGTTCCATAGTGGACACAACACCTCTATGAATAACAACAGGTCGATGTTGTTTGCCATCTTCTCCTACATATGTTAAATCAAAACGTTCAGGAAGTAAGAAGTCTAATTGAACAGTGGAAAGTGTTTCGTCTTTTCCAAGAGCAGTTTTCACTTGAACATCAAGTTTCGGACCATAGAATGCTGCTTCACCTTCTGCTTCGAAGTAATCTAAACCAAGATCATCCATAGCATCTTTTAACATGCTTTGTGCTTTGTTCCACATTGCATCATCATCAAAATACTTTTCTGTATCTTGTGGATCACGGTAAGATAAACGGAAGGAATAATCTGTAATATTAAAATCTTTATACACTTCCAATACTAAATTTACTACACGTTTGAATTCATCTTTAATTTGATCTGGACGAACAAATATATGAGCATCATTTAATGTCATTCCACGTACACGTTGTAATCCAGACAATGCTCCAGACATTTCATAACGGTGCATTGTTCCAAGTTCAGCGATACGAATTGGCAATTCACGATAACTGTGAATATCATTCTTATAAACAACCATATGGTGAGGACAGTTCATAGGACGTAATACTAATTGTTCATTATCCATCTCCATTACAGGGAACATATCTTCCTGATAATGATCCCAGTGTCCAGAAGTCTTATAAAGATCTACACTTCCCATAATTGGTGTATAAACATGGTTATAGCCTAGTCTTTCTTCTTTATCAACAATATAACGTTCTACGATACGGCGGATTGTAGCACCTTTTGGTAACCATAATGGTAAACCTTGTCCCACTTTTTGAGATGTCATAAATAAATCTAATTCTTTCCCAATTTTACGATGATCTCTTTCTTTTGCTTCTTCTAAAAATCGTAGATGTTCCTCTAATTCACTTTTCTTAAAAAACGCAGTTCCGTATATACGTTGAAGCATTTTGTTATCGCTGTTACCTCTCCAATAAGCACCAGCAATATTTAGTAGCTTGAACTCTTTCAGTTTTCCAGTAGATGGAACATGAACCCCACGACAAAGATCGATGAATTCACCTTGTTGATAAAGAGTAACTGTTTCATTCTCAGGGATAGCATCAATTAATTCTAGTTTGTACTCATCATCTATTTCTTTGAAGAG
>DATMFU010000162.1:0-14696 GCA_035556015.1 Niallia sp.
TTTTGTGGGTTTGGTAAGTTTCATGATATAGAAGTGGAAGATGATGTAACTGCATATGTGGAATATGAAAATGGTGCAACAGGGGTATTTGTTACTTCTACAGGTGATGCACCTGGTACGAATCGTTACGAGATATCAGGAGATCGTGGGAAATTGGTGGTAGAAGACGGAAAATTGACTTTTTGGCGATTAACACAATCGGAAAGACAATTTAATAAAGAATACAAAGGCGGGTTTGGTGAACCAGAATGTTGGAAAATTGATATTCCTATTAAAGGAAAGGCAACAGAGCATAAAGGTATTACAACAAACTGGGTAAATGCTATTCGTAACGGTACTGAATTACTCGGACCAGGAGTAGAAGGTATAAGAGGTTTAGAAATTTCTAATGCCATGCATTTATCTGCATGGACAGACAATTGGGTGGACCTACCGATAAATGAAGATTTATTCTATTCGAAATTACAGGAAAGAATTAAAAGCTCTACTTTTCAAAAGAAGAATATTGCCAATGTGACACTAAATGTTCAGGGTACACACTAGAGGCAATTGGATTAAAAATAGATAGTAAAAGAGGGTGTCTCAAAACAAAGGTTAGACCCTACAAGTCAATTAATCAATCTATATTTCGTAGTCTTAACGTATTTATGAATGACTACTAATAGGTTGCTTGTATGGTTAGCCAGTTTGTGCCACTCTCTTTTTTCTTAAACTTGGAGGTTTGGCTAAATTGTTAGATAAACCATTTCCACTTATTTCGATTATTGAAAAGTATAAAAAACAGTTTCATGAATCACAAATAACTGTCTCCCAAATGAAGAATGACTATATAGAGACTATTGAATCAATGGTTACTTACTTTTCTTCCTATATGGATGAAGAAGGAAGAATTATCGATCCCTATGTGCATAGAGAGACCCAATATTCTACCCCTGCATTTGCTGCAGCTGCTGCCATGTTATATATTGTTCGAAAAGAAGAGTGGATGCTAGAAAATGCTAGTAAAGCATTGAGTGCATCTCTTAAACAAATGGTAGGTGAATCATGTGCAGATGACCATAGTAACTTTTATACAACGATGGTGACATTTGCATATTTGAAGCTTAAGCCATATGTTTTAGAATCCATAGTTAATGAATGGAGTGATTTATTTTCTCGCATTAATCCGTCTAGTTTATATCAAAAGACCATTAATAATTGGAAAATAGTTGCATTGGCCGGTGAATTCCTTAGAGGAGCTAATGGTCTTGGTGATGCAATGGATGTGGATGAGTTAGATAAAGAATTGTCTCCTCAAATGGAGTTGTTAACAGAGTATGGCCTTTATGTCGATCCAAATGGACCATTGGCATATGCCATGTTTACGCGAAATTATTTTCGACTTATGTTGCTTGAAGGATATAATGGGCAACATCGAAATAGATTAGAAGAATGTTGTCAGCGTGGGGATTTAACGTCCCTTTTTATGCAAAGTCCGACAGGAGAGATGCCAACGGGAGGGCGGAGTGCACAGCATCAATGGAATGAAGCACAACAAGCTTTTCAGTTTGAGGTCGCTGCAAATGAATATGCGAAAAAAGGTGATTATATATTAGCAGCTGCCTTCAAAAGGGGAGCGAGATTGTCCCTTGAGTCTATTAATCGTTGGAAACGTCCATCTGGCGAGCTTCAAGTAGTTAAGAATTTCGCAGATCCCATAACACGTACTGGCTACGAAAGATACACATACCATTCCCAGTATAATTTGCTTGCTGCTTATTTTTTGGCACTCGCTTATGAGCATGCAAATGATGATATAGGAGAATTGCCATGTCCTGCAGAAGTGGGCGGATTTTATTTATGGATGGAACCATATTTTCATAAGCTCATAATTAATGCAGGTGGCAATTATATCGAGTATCAGACTATGGGTGACACCGATTATACTCCAACTGGAATCATTCGTATTCAGAGGAAAAATGTATGGCCAACTATTGGTCCATCAGATGGTTCACCACTTACTAATGATAGAGCATTATCATTTGCACCAGCTTGGATAAATGTAAATAAGGTGATGACTCGTTTGTCAGATATGACAACGAAAGATATGCCAGATGTAAATGTTACAGTAGTATCCTGTGATAGAAAAAAAGTAGTGTTGCAGGTGAATTATCGAGGCCCTATGAATGGAGCATTTTTGATAGAAAGAGTGATAACGGTAACCCCTGAAATGGTCCATGTAAAGGAATCTATAAATGGGGAGGTAGAATCACTGATTGCGGAAATGCCTCTTTTTGCATCGGATGGCATAACTAGTACGGTAATAGAATGCTCAAACAAACGGCTCGATGTGGATTATAAAGGGAATAGAGTGTGTATTAAGATGCTGGATGATTCAAGGGAAACTAACTTTGAAATGGGAACTCAGGTTGTTCCATACCGCAATGGGATGTTAAAACATGCAACCTACCAGACGAATAAGCGTTCGTTACAATATGTGATACATCTTTATTCAGGAGATAAAAAGGTAAGTGATCATGATTTAGCAGAAATGATTGCTAACATGGAAGGAGTTATTCTATGAAACTCGCATTTACAACACTAGGCTGCCCTAATTGGAACTTAGATAAAATAATTGAAAAGGCGGTTGAATATGGCTATGACGGAATAGACTTTAGAGGGTATCTTGGTGAATTAGATATTTACCATTACCCAGAGTTCTCCAGTAATGTAAAGGAAACCGTGCGAAAACTTCAAGAGGCTTCCTTAGAAGTTCCATGTTTTTCAAGTTCCGTAAGGCTTTTTACAAAATCTAAAGAAGAATTTGAAAAGTATTTAGAAGAATTAAAGCAATATACATGGTTATGTAAGGAATTCAATACACCGTATATTCGTGTATTTGGGGGATCTATTGGTGAGACTTCAAGAGAAGAAGCCTTTAATATAGTAGAAAACAATGTAAAGCGATATTTGGAAATTGCAGAAGGAAATAATATTGGTTTGCTTTTTGAAACCCATGATGATTGGACGAATTGTGAATATATGAAAGAAGTTTTTTTAAGAATTTCGTCTCCTCATTTTCATGTCTTATGGGATGTTCATCATCCGTACCGTACCCTAGGAGAGAATCCACTTACTACTATAGAAACCTTAGGGAAATGGATGAAGTACACACACTGGAAGGACTCTTATGTGAAAAAAGATACAGAAAGAGGGTACCAACTCTGCTTACTTGGTGATGGAGATGTTCCATTACAGAATATATATCATTTGTTAAAGAATAATGGATACGATGGATATTACACTCTGGAATGGGAGAAAAAATGGTGTCCGGAACTGGTAGAGCCTGAAGTCGCCTTTAAACAGTTTATTACTTATATGAGAAATCTTCAATATTTTGCAGAGAAGGGGAGAGTTTAATGAAAATAGGTTGTTGTGCAGAAATTGAAGAGGCGTCCATTCTTTATAAAGCAGGTTTTGATTTTATTGAATGTACCGTTGTTTCACTTAAACCAGAAGAGAGTGAAGTAGCGTTTCAATCAATAGTCAGAGCATATCAGGATTCACCTATTCCTATAGAAGCATGTAATATACTCCTTCCAGGAAACTTGAAAATAGTAGGAGAACAGGTAGATAAAGATCGTCTTAAACGTTATTTATCCTCTGCTTTAGATAGAGTCAAACGAATTGGTGCAGATACAATTGTTTTTGGAAGCGGGGGAGCAAGAACCGTGCCAGTGGGGTTTTCGAAAGAGAGTGGTGCTGCCCAGATTGAAGAATTTTTACATATGATTGCAGATATTGCAGAACCTCTTGATTTAACAATCGTTATTGAGCCTCTTAATCGAAAAGAATCAAATATGATTAACAGTGTGCCGGAAGCAGTGGAATTTGCTAAAAAAGTTAATCGTAAATCTATTCGTGTATTGGCTGATTTTTATCATATGGACGAGGAAAGAGAATCACTAACACATCTGTTGGAAAATAAAGAGTGGATTAAACATATCCATGTGGCAGATACAGAAAGACTAGCACCAGGAACTGGAAAATATCCTTATTCAGATTTTGTTCATCAGCTTAAACTAGCCCAATATGACGGTCGAGTTTCCATTGAATGTAATTGGAATGACTTTGATACAGAAGTGAAAGACGCGAATGTTTATTTGAGAAAACAATTCTATCTAGAATAGTAGTCTGCTAAGGAAAGTAGGGATAACATGCTTCAAGGAATTTATTTATTAGATAATTTCGACTTAATTTACGGAAGCGTGTACAAGAAGATAAATAAGTTGGTTAATATTTATACAGAGCCACAAACAAAAGAAACTATCAAAATGAATCCTTCTCTCTTGCTTGAAGCGGATATTATTTTTTCTGGATGGGGATGTCCTAAAATGGATCAGTATTTATTAGAATTCGCACCAAATTTAAAAGCAGTTTTTTATGGTGCTGGATCCATAAAAAGCATTGTAACAAATGCCTTTTGGGATAGAAAAATTCAAATTACGAGTGCATATGCAGCAAATGCCATCCCTGTTGTTGAATTCACGCTAGCACAAATTCTCTTCTCCTTGAAACGTGGCTGGTATTTTATTAATCAAACAATCAAAAATGCTAGTTTACCAGTTAGAGAAGCTGTACCAGGAGTATATAGATCTACTATTGGACTTGTATCTCTAGGTATGATTGGTCAAAAAGTGGCTCAAATACTGAAACAGTTTTCTTGTAACGTGATTGCGTACGATCCATTAGTTTCGCCACAACAGGCTGCATTACTAAATGTAGAACTATGCTCATTAGAAGAAGTATTTCAAAGGGCTGACGTTGTATCTTTGCATACTCCTTGGATGAAAGAAACGGAAGGGTTGATTACAGGAAAACTTATTCGTTCGATGAAACAGAATGCAACTATAATCAATACATCACGTGGAGCAATTATACGGGAAAAAGAAATGATAGAAGTGTTACAGAATCGACCAGACCTTTATGCTTTATTAGATGTAACTCATCCAGAGCCTCCTGTTGAGAATTCACCATTGTATTCATTAGAAAATGTAATTTTAACGCCCCATATTGCTGGATCAATGTCTCGGGAATGTCATCGAATGGGTGAATATATGCTAGAAGAACTGAAAAATTATCTAGTAAATAAACCATTAGAATGGGAGATTACAAGAGAAAAAGTAAAGATTATGGCTTAAACTGAACAACAATAAAATAAGGACTTAATGAATCATATAATCCGAATGGAGATGGTACGAATGGATAAACGAGATGGAATGAATTACGCACCAAAAGGTAAGGTAAATCATGTGGTTGCAAAAGGGGAATTTCCATTTGCAGCGATTGGATTAGATCATGGTCATATTTATGGCATGTGTAATGGATTAATAGAGGCAGGAGCTGAACTAATTGCGGTGTACGATCCAGATCCGAAAAAGGTAGAACGATTTTGTAACACCTATCCAAATGTAATTGCAGCTGGATCAGAAGAAGAAATTTTAAACAATCCTTCTATAAAACTTGTTGCTGGAGCAAGTATTCCATCGGACCGTTCTGCACTTGGACTGAGAGTTTTAGATGCTGGTAAGCATTATTTCGTTGATAAACCAGGATTTACTACATTAGATCAAATCGAACAAGCAAAGGAGAAAGTTGCTGAAACAGGGTTGAAATGGGGAATTTACTACAGTGAACGACTTCATGTAGAAAGTGCAGTCTTTGCTGGTCAATTAATTGAAGAAGGTGCCATAGGTCGTGTTGTCCAAGTAATTGGTACAGGACCACATCGTGCCAATCCTGAAAGCAGACCAGAGTGGTTTTTTGATCCAGCTTACTATGGGGGAATTTTATGTGATATAGGAAGTCATCAAGTGGAACAATTTCTGCATTTTGCAGGTGCGAAAGATGCGAAAGTGTTACACAGTAAAGTCGCCAATTATCATTTTAAGCAATACCCTAAATTCCAAGATTTTGGGGATGCTACATTAGTAGCAGATAACGGAGCAACTTTTTACTTCCGCGTAGATTGGTTCACACCTGATGGGTTAGGTACATGGGGAGATGGTAGAGTATTTATACTTGGTACAGATGGTTATATAGAAATAAGAAAATATATTGATATTGCTAGAGATAACAAAGGAGATCAATTGTATCTAGTTAATCAAGAAGGGGAAAAACACTTTCAGCTAACGGGTAAAGTAGGATGTCCGTTCTTTGGAGAATTTATAATAGATTGCTTGAATGGAACGGAAATAGCAATGACACAGGAACATGCATTTAAAGCAGCTTCCTTATGTATTGAGGCGCAGGAAAAAGCAATTAAGATTGAGACTTCTGATAAATTGGAAGTGTAAGGTATATAAAATAGGAGGAGGAAGATGCGGTATGCATCTTCCTTTTTAATATAGAGACACATATTGTTAAGTAGTTCCTGTATCATTGTTATTATCTACACTTTTGTTCAATTAATTATGATTTACCATACTCAGCTACTATATCTATTGGGAAAATTAAACAAAAAACTGAAAAAAATGCTTCAATATATTACTGAAGCATCTTTTTCATTAATACTCGTTTATGTTATAAGCAAAAATATGATTTTTAAGAAATACTAGATCAAAAGTACTTTTAGTTCGACTATCTATTCACATCCTAATGCCATATGTTTAGAAAGAAAATATGGTCTTAAATATCCAACAGTGTTTGATAGAGGAAGAATTTCTTCTGAAATATTGATATTTAACTGGTTTTGAATATAATTTCTTCGTTTTTGAATCCTGTCCCATAATTGTGGGTAGCTTTCTTTTATGTTATTTCTTAAAACTTTATCTGCAAGGGCAATACAATCTTCAGCACTAACACCAGTATATCCTTCCATGGAAGGGATAATATCAATTTGAAGCAACATACCACTTTGGAGTTTCTCCAGTGAACCTGGGTATATCGGTGAAGACATCCATTCTTCATCGGAAACAAGATGTCCTGGATTCAAATGCCAATGATAAATTTCTTTTGGGTAAATTGCTTCTATATACTCGTAGAAAGTTCCCCCAGACATCCCTATTTTGATATTTTCTAGCCAATAGACTAGTGTTTGATAGTAAGGAATAACTACTTTATCTAAATAGTCGGCTTGAGACGAAGGCAGCTGTTCTTTAGTTTCAACAATAAACCCAGTTCTACTAGATAATCCTCCTTTATATCCTGTTGTTAAGGATAATGGATCTCCTAATTTAGTTTTTTTTGCAGTTGGATAAAGGTTCGCATATTCAAAGCGCTTTCCAGTAGCTGCAATCGTTACTACATTATTTGTCTGTCCCTCGCTATTTAATATACTTCCTAAAAAAGATTCCTTCACATCTATATCAATAGCATTCAGAGCATTTAACATGGAAGTGGAAGCAAGATTTGCTCCATATTCATAATGAGCTATCTCATTGGCATTATTTATTGTCCTAACTCCAATATTTCCCCCAATAAATAGGTAGGATGCTTGAAGGATTTTTGCATCATCTTGTTTAGCATTTATTAATGATTGCACAATAAAATAGGGAATCTCAAATATTTGATCATTATTTTGTATGTTGGAAGTGAACATTTTCCAACCAACTAAGCCAATTTTTTTGCAATTGGAAAAATTAATTTCATTCCATATCGTTTCTAAAGGTTGATCATTATACATCGGTTGATTAGGTAAAGAGAAAAGAGGAGAATGATGTACTGAACCCGATACTCGTGCATGCTGAGCCAATTTGAGATTTTCATTGCCTAAGATATAGAAACATTCGCCACTGCTTTTAATAACAAAAATAGCCTCTTCAAATCGAGGAATAAACCCTGTTAAATATTCAAAATTACTTCCATGTTCTTTATCTGCGTATATCACCAGTACATCAAAATTTTCTTCCTTCATTACATGAAGAAGTTTTTCTTTTCTTTCACTGATTGTTTCATCTGTTAAGTATACTGGAGAAACATACTCAAAGGTCTCAGGTTGTTTTATTTCCTGTAATTTTATTTGCTTCTTCATTTTCATCATGTAGTACTCCTAATCTGTAAATATTCTCTAATTCCACATTTCATTGGTTTTTCCTAAAATAATTATCATAGTTTTCTTAGGATATGACTTTTTTTCATTACTAAATTTTATATGCAATTAAACTACACTTCCTTTTTAAATATTATAAAGCATTATCTTACTAAAAATATAGGTTTTCAAATATTACGAGGAGATAGAGCCTATTTTACTTATGGGAACTTTACAACGTAACAGTGTTATGTTACATTGAAAATAGAAAGGGGTTTTCGAAATGAGTGAGGAGCTAGTATCAAAAAAAGAGCTTTTGGAATTGACGGGGATATCATATGGGCAGTTATATCGCTGGAAACGGAAAGACTTAATACCCGAGGAATGGTTCGTTCGTAAATCAACCTTTACTGGGCAGGAAACCTTTTTTCCTAAAGAAAAGATTTTAGAACGTATCGAAAAAATTCAAACGATGAAGGAGAATTTATCTTTGGATGAATTGGCTGTTATGTTCTCGCCAAATGTTGCAGACCTAAATCTTTCTAAAGAGGAACTATTAAAACGTAACATTGTTTCGGAGCAAGTTTTAAGAATTTACTTAGAAAACGAAAATGAACCAACCTACTTTGATTTTTCAAGAATACTAGAGGTGTTTGTGTTAGATAAATTGTTGCAGTCTGGAGAAATCAATATGGATGAAGGAAAAATGCTCCTACAGGTATTGAAGGACCATCGAGGCACAATTAAGCAAAAAAAGGGAGACTTGTTGATTACGAGAAAGCTCGGTGTGTCATCGTGTCTGTTATTGCTTAACACGGAGGAATTTTATTTTGAAAATGGAACAAAGGTTGTAGCCCAAGTTTCGCTTATGAACTGTACAGAAGAAATGAAGGCAAAATTACTATAAAGGAGAATAAAAGTGGATAAAAAGGGAGACTTGATTATCAATGGTTCTGGTTCATCGAATGGAGGAACATTTTCTAACGTAACCATTAATGGCAAAGGGACGATTAATAATGATATTCAGTGCGCGGAATTTGATTGTAATGGTTCTGGCACTATTTTAGGAAAAGTGACAGCAGGATATGCAAAAATTAATGGAGGAGTAAAAATCACTGGCGATTTAGAAGGGAAGAAAGTAGAAGTCAATGGAACTGCTAAGGTGGAACACAATGTATCAGTTGATAGGTTAAAAGTGGACGGGAAGGCAACGATAGGAGGGAAAGTAAAAGCGGAAGAAATTCGGATAAAAGGAAGGCTCACTGTCGAAGAAGATTGTGAAGCTGAATTTTTCAAAGCAGAGTCCCAATTTAAGATTGGCGGACTATTAAATGCTGAACATATTGATATTAAACTATTTGGGGAATGCAGAGCTAAAGAAATCGGTGGCGAGACCATCAGTATTAAGAATAAAGATGCCCTCTTTGGTTTGTTTAAATCATTTTTCCCGACACAATTAGAAACAGAATTCATCGAAGGAAATCATATAGAAATTGAAAACACAAAAGCGAAGGTTATCCGCGGTAACCATTGTATCATTGGACCGAATTGTGAGATTGGTTTAGTTGAATACACAGATCAAATTTCTATTGATAAAAGTGCAAATGTTATGGAGAGTAAAAAGGTTTAATAGGGGGGAAGGAAATGAAGAAGGATCTCATTATAAATGGAACTGGAGATTATCCTGGAGGTAATTACCATAAGATTAGCATTCGTGGCGAAGGAACCATATTAGATGATGTGGAAAGTTTAGTATTCAAAGTATATGGAACAAGTGAAGTTTTAAAAAGTGTGAAAGCAGGCTCAGTGAAAATACTTGGAGAGGCTGAAACAAAGGGACGAATGGAAGTAAACGATATGCTGGTGATGGGAAGCCTGGCTATTGGAGAAAATGCTCATTTAAAAAAGGTAAAGGTAATGGGAACCCTTGATATTGCTGGAGAACTGAGCGGTGAGACTGCAACCATCTTGGGAAGTATTTCAGTCGGTGGAGATGCAGAGTTTGATACATTTTCCTCAAGTGGAGGCTTTGAAATTAAAGGATTATTAAATGCAGATACAATTAATATCGGTTTGCGCTTTGCTGAAAGCTCCGCTGATGAGATTGGTGGCGGGAAAATAACCGTGAAGAAAAAAAGAAATTCGTTGCTACCGTTTAAAGGGTCAGAAGGATCACTTAGAGCAAAAGTAATTGAGGGTGATGAGGTAAGTCTTGAAAACACTAAGGCTGACGTTGTTAGGGGAAATAAGGTTAAGATTGGCCAAGGATGTGAAATTGGTCTAGTAGAATTCCGAAGTGAACTTTCAGAGGATAAGAATGCAAGAATAAAAGTGTCGAAAAAAATATAGAAATGTACCAATATCTACACAAAAGAGAGCAAATTAGGATTTATCGTAACAGGTCCATTATTACGATTATGATTTTATCGAAGGATAACACAATAGTTGTAACTGCGATAGGGCCCATGGCTGAAAATCTTAATGGGCACGCTGATTTTTAGAAAATTATTATTAAGACTGGAAAAGCATCTTTGAACGGATTACGTATAGATGAGTTCTGAGAGTTATCCAGTCAGTCCCTATCGCACTTCTTTTTCGCTCGTTTTCAATTGTAGTAATGATTCGTTTGGCTTATAATACGAGGGTACTAATATACGATGTGTAAGGCACATTGTAGCTGCCAACCAATCTTTTATATAAATCCTTCAATGATTCCTCATCATACAACAATGTCTTGTCTTTTTATTATCTTCTAATTAACCTAATCTAGTTCTAGTTCTTTCATGTATTCTCCCCAAGTAACTTACCTACCTATTTTGTTATTTATAGACATGCTTTAGAAACCAGATTCTAAGGTCTGATCTTTATCTGGGACATTCTTAGATTACTACTAGGTAATGAAATAGAAATCCTTACATATTTAATTAATTTAATATTCGGAATATTTATTGAGGTATTACTTTATAAGATATATAATAATAAATACTTGATGATAAAGAAAGGAAAATTAAATTGGATTCTTTCGATTATAAATTCATTAAAGCAATAATGACTGACGGGAGAATTACATGGGCCGAATTAGCATCGCAAATTGGATTATCTGCTCCTGCAGTTAAGGATCGAGTAAACCGGTTATTTACTGATTAGTAAATTCGGGGCATTGATAAACGGTGAAAGCGTAGGGACAGAGTGTACGGCCTTTGTAACAGTTTCATTAGAAAAGCCTAAATATAGGGAAGATTTTTTGAAACTTATCACAAATTTAGAAGAAGTACAAGAATGCCATCAAGTTGCAGGAGAAGATGATTATTTATTAAAAATTCGTTGCCGAAATACGAAGGATTTAGATTAGTGATAAGTTATGAGATTAAAAGTCTTGTTGGGATATTAAGAACAAAGACAACCATTGTAATGGACACAACAAAAGAAACATTTCATATCCCACTGCAAAAAGATAAGTTCTTTAAAATAGGTGAAGACTAATGCTTGGAGAAATGATATGGAAGGGACTTATTATTGGTTTTAGTATTGCTGCTCCAGTTGGACCGATTGGCATTTTATGTATACGTCGAACACTAGAGTATGGCAGATTTGTTGGATTTGTTTCTGGTTTAGGTGCTGCGACAGCGGATGCCTTATATGGATTAATGGCTGGTCTTGGTTTGACAATCATTAGTAATTTTTTACTTGGCCAACAATGGTATCTTCAGATTATTGGTAGCATTTTCTTATGTTATTTAGGGGTAAAAATATTCATTTCAACGCCCTCTCAAGATTCAGCTAAAGCAAAAGGTAACAAACCTTTTAAAGCCTACATATCTACCTTTCTTCTAACGATCACTAACCCTGTTACTATTCTATCATTTATTGCCATTTTTTCCGGTCTTGGAATGAATAGTAACGATACCACTTCTTTTGGTTTTCTATTAGTGTTAGGAGTTTTTTTAGGATCAGCTTTGTGGTGGCTATTGTTAAGCAGTATAGCAGGAATCATTGCGAATAAAATGAAATCTAATTCTTTTTCAATGAAGTTAATTAATCGATTTTCGGGGGTAGTATTACTTCTATTTGGAATAAATGGATTAATAAATCTCATTTAATAGATACATGTATCTATTATTAAAAGGGATGGAAACGGATGAGAAAGTAAAAATGTTTCATATCAATATGGATGACCATTACAATCAATACAAAATAGGGGATTGTTAATAATGAATGTAGAAGAAGCAATGAAACAAGCGGAAGCATCTTTGAAGTTGGAAGGAATCGAAATCAAAGATTCCTATCGACAACTGGTCAGACAAATTCTGACAAAACAAATTTCGGAAGAAGAATTTAGGGGAAAAGTGATAGAATTAATACATAAACGAAATTACAATGAAGAGTAAGAAGATGCCTGGTTACTGGAGGATTTTATTAAGACTTCGATAGACATTTATACTTAAACACTATGACTGTACAAAAGAGAGCAGATGAATATGGCTCTCTTTTAATTTTTGTCGAAAAATATGTTATGATGAAAGTATATGGAAATAACCATACTTCTTAGGTTATGTCTTCAAGGAGGAATTCAATGGCAGAAATAAACTACTCGATTAATAAGAAAAAGAGAACCGGCCCCATTATATTCGGATTAGTAATCGCTATTTTACTAGTTCTATCTAGTATACTACTAATCTTTTATCCATTTGCGAATGATACGAAGGTGAATTATTTTGAAGGTGAAAATCCTGTCTTCCTAAATGGACAACAAATTGGAAATGCACTATATGATAATGATACTGTATACTTGCCATTATCTATTTGGCAAGAAAAAATAGACTCTAGTATTACGTATGACAACGATAGTAAATCTGTAATTGTGACAACAAAAGATAAAGTTATTCAGTTTCCTACTGATTCCGTCTCTTATTTTGTTAATGATAAAAGTGAGGACCTTTCCTTCCATCCCATTATCGGGGAGGATGGAGAAATTTATGTAGCATTAACTCCACTTGTTCAATTCTATCCTATTCAATATTCAGAAATAAAGGAACAAAATGCAGTTTTTCTTGATGAAAGTGGCCAAGAAAGAACCTCTGCTACATTTACTAATAAAAAGGTAAAAGAAGATTACCGAAGAATGCGAACAGAAGCAAGTCTTTCCTCTCCTTATACTGCAGAATTGAAGCTGCAAGAAAAAATCACCGTTGAAAAAGAAGTGGATGATTATTATTTTGTCAGAACTGCTGAAGGTATTGCTGGTTACATTCAAAAGAAATATATCAACTTAGGATCAACACATGTAGTTAGTGCTGACTTGGATGAAAAAGATCCAAATATTAAGAAACTCAATGGTCCCGTTCAATTAACATGGGAACCTGTCTACACAAAGAATCCAGATACTTCAAAAATTCCAAATATGGATGGATTAAATGTGGTATCACCAACTTGGTTTAAGTTAAATGGTAATAACGGAAATGTAAGTAATTTAGGTTCTCTAGAGTATGTGAAATGGGCAAATAAAAAAGGATATCAAGTATGGGGACTATTCTCCAATGACTTTGACCCTGATAAAACACATGAAGTACTGAAAAGCTATGAGAAGCGACAAAAAGTAATTCGTCAGCTCCTTATATATAGTGAAATGTACAAGCTGGATGGAATTAATATCGATATAGAAAATGTTCGAGAAGAAGATGGGAAATATGTTACACAATTTATGCGGGAAGCAACACCATATCTTCATGAAGCTGGTTTAACAGTTTCAATGGATATCACGTTTATTGCTGGTGGGAACTATTCTGCATTTTTTGAGAGAGAACATTTAGCAGATATTGTAGATTATCTAATAGTGATGGCATATGACGAGCATTGGGCAACTAGTCCAACTGCTGGTAGTGTCGCAAGTCTTCCATGGGTAGAATCCAATTTAGAAAATCTACTCGAAATTATTCCAAATGAAAAATTAGTTTTAGGAGTGCCATTATATTCTAGACTTTGGGAAGAAAAAGAGAATGGTGAACTTTCCTCTAAATCCCTTTCCATGGATCAAGTGGAAAAATGGTTAAAGGAAAAAAAGGTTATGCCTACTTTTGATGAAGCTAGTGGTCAAAATTACGGTGAATACTATGATTCAAAAACGAAATCTACTTATAAGATATGGTTAGAAGATGAGCTATCTCTATCAAAAAGGGCAGAATTAGTCGATAAGTATCGTTTAGCTGGTCTTGCAAGTTGGTCACGCACATTTGCTAGTGAATCTGCATGGACAGCCCTATCGCTCTTAGAACAAGAGTAAGACAACACAAAAACCTCACTTTTTATTAAATGAAAGTGAGGTTTTTGTATGTGGTAAATCTCAAATCGTTGTACATTTTTTGAAGAACGGATTACACAGTGTATACTTTACATACAAGCATAATTAGAAGAGGTGAATAACATACATATGAATGATACGAAGCATGTTTTAGAACAATTGATTTGGTTATTCGAAAATAATCGAAATCTTGAAAATGCAGTGCCTATGGCTAAATATATGAAGAATCACTTCTCGTTTCTTGGAATAAAAACACCTTTAAGAAGAGAGTTGATGAGACAGATATTTTCCACTACAGGTATATTAAAGGCGGATATTCAACTAGATCTTATAGAGGCATTATGGGAGAAAGACAAACGAGAATACCAATATGCTGCATTAGATTATTTA
>DATMFU010000163.1:0-14988 GCA_035556015.1 Niallia sp.
CCTCGTTCTACCGACGTTAGTAGAGACTTTCTTTCTTCATGAAGAAGATTCATTTTCTTTTGTTGCTTTTTCATTTCCTTGTTAGCACGATTCCGTCCTCCGACAAATAGAAAAGTGCTAACGATACAGAAAGATAAACCAAGAAATAACACCAACCATTGGTGAAAAAAGAAAGAAATGACAGCAAGCAAGAGACAAATAAAGGAGAAAGTACTTAACAAAATAGTGTTATGTTTTGCGCGCTCCTTTTCTTTCCCTAATAATTCTGTTACCTGATTCATTTCCCGCTCTAGTAGATTTGCCTTTTCTTTGTACCATTTTGCCTGATTTTCATTACTTACAAGGTCTTCTAATTTCTTTCTTTCTTCATTTGATAGCAATCTAGTCTTGAGTTCTTTTATCGTTTCTTCCATTGATTCAAGAGTGGTTTGTTCTTCTCTTAGACGATTGTCTAATTCTACCTTTTGCTCCTTTAGATGCCGTTGTTTAGAGGCTGCATTTGCACATTGTTCTTTCATAAAAATACTTGTATTGCTATTTTCAATAATGAATTCCTCTTCTATAGAAAGATGGAGTTGATCCTTTAAGTTTGCAATTTCACCCTCTACTATTTCTAACTGGTTTTGAAGCTTTAATTTTCGCTGTTGAAATTGTTCATAAACCGGCAATTTTTCTATAGCAAGCAAAATAGTATTTTCATGTTTTACTAGTTCTTCATTACATGTTATTCCAGAAAGTTCTTTCTCTATCTCTGTCCATTTATGGTCGTGATGTTTTATTTTTGCTTCAATCGTTATAAGTTGTTCCTTTATACTTTCCCATCTATGTACTCCATCTTGTGGGAATGTAACTTTCTCTGCTTCTTCCAGCTTTTTTTCTATTACATTTTTCTCCAGGACAATTGGCCGTATTTTAATCCAATCTTCTAATTGTCGCTTTTCGTATTCTTCTTGTTCAAGTTCTTGTTCAGCCTCTTCTATCTCTTTTTCCAACTTAGCCTTCAAAGTAAGCAACTCCTCATATTGGCTGCTTTCCTTTTCGGCTTTCTTTAACTCACTATACTTATCTCTTAAAATCGCCAGTTTCTCATTTAACAGGGGTTTTTTTCCACTTGGTTTAAACCGAATATCTAGTTCCTTCTGTAAATCATTTTCTACTTTTAACAAAACATCTGATCCAACTGCCCCTGTAGAAAACAAATATCTACCAAGTTCTTCCCCTTTTAATTGCTGCACATTCTGTAATCCTTGTAAACTAAAGGAAAAAATGGATTGAAAAGTACCTTTGTCTATTTCTAACAATAATTTTTCTAATAAATCCTCTTGGCCTCTGGTTCCATCTTCCAATAGTACAGTAACATCTCCAGAAGCCTTTCCTTTCACTCTCTCAATGATTGCAAGACCTGTATCAGGAAAAACAACTTCTAGTTTCCCTCCATATTTAGCTTGTTGTTTAGGTTCATATCTTAATTCTGTATGTTGTTTTGTAGGAAAGCCAAATAAAATGCTATGAATAAAACTCATTATCGTAGATTTACCTGCTTCATTTTCTCCAAAAAATACATGAATAGAGGAATCAATAGGAATCGTAATATTCTCTAGTTTTCCATATCCGTAAATAACAACCTTCTTTATTTGCATAGGATCACCTCCATTTCTTTACCAACATGTTTATTAGTAGAGCCTCTGCCTCATTCGCTAGTTCTTGTTTCTCTATTGCAGATAACCCTTGTAAAAATCGATGAGCTTGTGGATGCTGATAGACCGGTGCTAATGCCTTTTCTACTTGTTCATCACTCTCTGTGGCAGAAAACAATTCTTCATAAAAGGTAGATTCATTTATTAAATTTGTTTTTAACCATTCTACATTTTCACGAATTTTAATTTCTCTGACCCATACAAAGGAGTCTGCTTCTACTTCTTCTTCAGCTTGTTGTAAAATTTCTAGAAGTTCATTCTCAGAAAACGTATCTTCTATCATCAAATCTTTTAATTCAAGGGAAACGATAAGAGAAAGTCCATCTTGTCTTGCTTGGAATAATTCTTTTTGACAGAGCACATAAAGTTCATCAAAAGTTTTAACATTTTTTGCATCCATGCTGATTGTTTTCCATACAATTTCGGAGGAAGGAATAAATTCAAGTTGAGAAGAGTCTCCGTTCAATTCCACATAATAGCAACCCTTTACTTCTGTCTCTTTTTTATGCCGTCCTTGAATATTCCCCGGATAAATAATTGGTGGTTCTTCATGTAAAACAGCACGCTTATGAATATGCCCTAATGCCCAATAATCCATCTTCTTCGCAAGTAAGTCTCTTATTTTAAACGGGGCATATGCCTGATGTTCCAACGATCCTTCTAGATTTCCATGGAGAATGCCTATATGAAAATCTGCTTCTTCTTTTTTCTCATAAAAATCTATACGCCGTTCATTTATATGTCTTGTTTCATAACTAAAACCATACAGATTCACGGTTGTTTGTTGTTTCGTAAATTTCTTAACTGAAACAGCACTTGGAAAAGTATGAACATTATCTGGAAGATTAATATGTACCCAATTCCCATTTAAGTGATCATGGTTCCCATGTACAAGAAATACTTCTATATTATTATCCTTTAACCGCAGCATTTCTTCCCGAAAACGGATTTGAGCACGAATGCTTCGATCTTCTCCATCATAAATATCCCCAGCAATAATAATAAAATCTACTTTTCTTTTAATAGCAGTATCTACAATCTTCTTAAAGGCGATAAATGTACTTTCTTGCAGTCTTTTATGAAGAGATTTTGGTAAACTACTTAAACCAACTAGAGGACTATCTAAATGTAAATCTGCACAATGTATAAAAGAAACTTGCATTATCTCACGTCCTAAAACTATTTGCTTTTATTTTACCACGCGAAAAATGCGAATGCACGTTCTTATCTATATTCTAAAAAAAAGATGCCTCTACCGAGAGAGACATCTTTTCTTATTAATCTTTTTTCGTAAGCTGTAATGCCTTTTTAATATCTTTATAAGAATTGGATTTTCCATACATTAATACTCCACCCTTATACACTCTAGCTCCAAATACTGCAAGGATTACGATAGATACAACCAATATGGCAATTCCGACAATCGGTTCCCATAATGGCAAATTAAGCATTCCTACTCTCATAAACATAAGCATAGGAGTAAAGAATGGAATATAGGAAGTAATTGTCACAAAGTTCATATCTGGAGAACTTAATCCAAACATCGCAATCATAAATCCTGCGATAATTAAGAAAGTCATTGGCGTAATCATTTGCTGTACGTCTTCAATTCTACTAACGAGTGATCCTAATAATGCAGCAAGAGTTGCATATAAGAAATACCCTAAAATAAAGAAAACAACTGCATAAATGATGGTGCTTACAGGTACTTCACTAAATCCTAGGAATCCTTCCATTGAGCTTAAAGAATCATTTCTAGTCATGGAGAAATATCCAACAATCAGTAAAAGTGACAATTGCGTCAAACTTAATAATCCGATACCTAAAATTTTCCCAAACATATGCTTAATTGGTGAAACACTAGAAATTAATATTTCCATTACGCGAGAAGATTTTTCTGTTGCTACTTCTGTTGCTATCATACTCGCATATAAAACAACGGCAAAATAAATTAAAAATAGCAGAACGTATACTAAGCCCCTTGCCTGATTTAATTCTTCTTCAGTTTTTGCATCTTTTTCAAGTGCAACTTTTTCAAAAGAGACAGGCTCATTTAATTTGGCCAATTGCTCACTTGTCAAATTCAATTGACTTGCTGCAAGCTGACTTTTTACTCCTTGAATGCTAGTTGTTAAATCCATGGCAGTAGCAGAATCTGTAATATCCATTGAATAATAAGTGGCAACAGGAAGATTATTTGAACCCATCTCAATAACTAAGAGTCCCTCATAATCCCCTTTTTCTACTGCATCCTTTCCATTCTCCACACTTTCCGTGTATGATACCAGTTCAAGATCCTTATTAATTGTTTTTGTTACTTCTTCTAGCGGGACAAAAAGAGAATTACTTTCATCTAAAACTGCTACTTGCGTAGTATCTTCATCCCCTCCAAAAAAATCAATGATTGTAGAAATATTTGACAATGCAAGGACAAAGATTAGCGTAATGGCAGTAGTGATAATAAATGATTTCGTTTTTAGCTTAGTCGTATAGGTATGAAGTAATATTGTCCAAAAATTACTCAAGAGAAGCACCTACCTTTTCAATAAAGATATCATTTAAAGAGGGTTCTTCTAAAGCAAATTTACGAATAAACCCTTTTCCTACAATATCTTTCAGAATTCTCTCTGCGACTTCTTCCCCCTCAATTTGAAGAGAAACACCCTCTGCTGTTTCCTTTAATTTCAGAACCCCTGGATATGTAATTAAGTTTGATAAATCAAAATCAGCATGAATTGTCACATTTTTCTTTCCGAAGCTTCTTTTTATTTCCTTTAAAGAACCATGTACTACCGGCTTTCCTTTATGCATGATACATAGAAATTGACACATTTCTTCTACATGTTCCATTCTATGACTAGAAAATACAATAGTGGTTCCATTCTGTTTTAAATCAAGCACCGCACTTTTTAATTGCTCTACATTTACTGGATCCAATCCACTAAATGGTTCATCAAGAATTAATAACTTAGGTTTATGTAGTACAGCACTGATAAATTGTATCTTTTGTTGATTCCCTTTAGAAAGCTCTTCCACTTTCTTATCCAAATATTCAGGCACCTTAAAACGCTCTAGCCAATATTTTAACTCTTTTAAAGCAGAGGCTTTATCCATTCCTCTTAATTTAGCTAAATAAACTAATTGATCTTTTACTTTCAGTTTAGGATATAAACCTCTTTCCTCCGGTAAATAGCCTATATATGGGCTAGTACTGTAGTCAATTGGTTTATTATCCCATGTAATACTACCTTCTGTAGCCCCTAAGATTCCTAAAATCATTCGAAATGTAGTCGTCTTTCCTGCACCATTTCCTCCTAAGAAACCAAACATTTCTTTTTCTGGAATAGAGATAGATAATTGATCAACTGCAGTGAAAGATCCAAATTTCTTTGTTACATTTTTTATTTCTAATGTCACAAAATCCCCTCCCTCGATTATACATACGAACTTCCAATAGAAAGGTTTCATAAAATTACAAAAAAACCCATGCTTGGCATGGGCTTTTTTGTGAATCCTTAATGTGTTAAGAATACTAGTTGATATAGGAACAGAACAGCGAATACATAAAGTAACGGGTGTACTTCTTTGCCTTTTCTATTTACAAGCTTCAGGATTGGATAAGAAATAAATCCTAATGCAATTCCTGTAGCAATACTTGATGTAAGTGGCATCGTTAAAACAACCAAAAATGCTGGAAAAGCTTCATCAAATTCCGACCATTTTATCTTACTGATTGATCCCATCATTAAACTACCAACAATAATTAATGCTGGAGCTGTAATAGCACTCAAACCAGAAATACTGTTAAATAATGGTGAGAAGAATGCCGAGAAAATAAACAGTACAGCAACCGTAACACTTGTTAATCCAGTACGTCCTCCCGCTGCTACACCAGCTGTAGATTCAATAAACGCTGTTGTTGGACTAGTACCAAATAGTGCTCCAATAGTAGTACCAAGTGAATCACCAAGCATTGCTTGTCTAGCTCTCGGTAAACGATTATTCTTCATAAAACCAGCTTGTTCTGCAACTCCAACCATTGTTCCAGTTGTATCAAAAATAGTAACTAATAGGAAAGAAAAGACAACTGCATATAAACTATGCTGAAACACATCTGCGAATGCTGTAAATGGATTACTAATAATAATACCTTCTGGCAAGTTTGGCGTATCTACAATACCATTATCAAAAGATAAGAATCCTGTAAAATAAGCAATAATGCTTGTAATAATCATACCAATAAATAAAGAACCTTTTACATTTAAACTAAACAAAATAATGGTGATAGCTAAACCAACTAATGCGAGTATTACCTCTGGAGATTGAAAATCTCCAAGTCCAACTAGATTTTCCGGATCATCTACAATGATTCCTGTTTGTTTTAGACCAATAAAGGCAATAAACAAACCAATACCAGCTGTTATTCCATATCTTAAATTATCTGGAATTGCCATAATCAACTTTTCTCTAAATGGTGTTAAGGACAAAATGATAAAGATAATACCAGCTACAAAAACCGAAGCAAGGGCAATTTTATAATCTACACCGTTATGTCCAACAACGGAATAAGCGAAATATGCATTTAATCCTAATCCAGGAGCAATAGCTATTGGGTAATTTGCACAAAGCCCCATCCATAAAGTACCAATAACTGCTGAAATAATAGTAGCTAAAAATACTTGTTCAAAGGGAATGCCTGCATCTGCTAATATGAAAGGATTTACCGCAATGATATAAACCATTGTTAAAAAGGTGGTTATACCAGCTGTTAATTCTGTTTTAACTGTTGTATTATTTTCTTTTATGCGAAACATATTAACCTCCAAAAGACGAACATTTTAAAACGACATTCTCTATTTTATTCGTTTTTCCTATGAAAAGCAACTATTTTTTCTCTTTTTCATAAATATTTTACAAGATGAACCATCTTAATTAGTTTTCCACTTTTAGAAGAATTAATCTTTATTTTTATAAAAAAAATCTATCAGGCAAAATTCCCGATAGATTTCCTTAATGGAATAGCAACTTTTTTTACTTTACTTCTTCTAATTTAAAATGTTCGTTTAACAGCTGTATTTTTTTCTCTGTATATTCTTTAAAGCTATCGTTATAACTCTTCGGATCTTTTGGATTAGAGAACTGTGTAATTTTTCCCGTATCTGCATCAATAAATTTACTAGAAGCTCCGCATCCTAATCCAATAACTGTTTGTAACTCTTCCATCATCATAATATTATAAATGCTCTCTTGGTTTTTCTTAGAGTATCCAACATTCTCTAAATTTCCTAAAATATTTTTTTGGCGGTATAAATAATAGGGCACATAATCAAACTTAGCTGTCCAATCTTCCGCCATTTTCATCATTTTTTGGATTTCATCTCGATCTGCTACTTTGTATCTTGCCTTGTTTCGCGTCATTTCTGAGGCACGTTTAAACGACAAGGTATGAACAGTCAATGATTCTGGCATTAACGCTTCTGTCTGATCAAGTGAATATTGGAACTCCTCTACTCCTTCACCAGGTAAACCAATAATAAGATCCATATTAATATTATTCATGCCATGTTTACGTGCTAAGTGATATTTATCAATTGTTTCTTCTACGGTATGATGTCTACCTATCGCTTTTAATGTTTGTTGGGTATAGGATTGTGGATTAATACTAATTCGATCAATATTCCACTTTTTTAGTACTTCTAATTTTTCTGGCGTGATAGTATCTGGTCTTCCAGCTTCTACTGTTACTTCTCTAATATTTTCAACATTTGGAAAAGATACATGCATTTGCTCATATAACATGTCCATCTCTTCTGCTGTAATACTAGTTGGAGTTCCTCCACCATAGTACACGGTAGTTATATTAATTCCTTTTTCTTTTAGCCATTCTCCAATCTTTTGCATTTCGTAGTGAAGGCCACCTAAGAATGAAAAGACAGAACCCTGTCTACCATTTATAGCGTACGCTGGGAATGTACAATACGCACATTTAGTTGGGCAAAATGGAATACCAATATAAATGCTTACTTCTTTTTTTAAATCATATAAGTCTGGAATAACAGCCAACTGACGATCTATAATACGTTGCATTAAATCAATCTTCTCATCGGACATTAAATACTCTGTACGAAGAAAATCATGTGCTTCTTTCAAAGGAGTATTAGACTGCATATGGCGATGTAATAATTTTGTCGGGCGAATCCCTGTAAGAATCCCCCATTTTTGAATCATCCCCGTATATGCTTGTAGCATTAATAAATAACTTTGGGATATCGCATTTTTTTGTTGTTTGAATCTTTCTTTCTCTGTAATTTGAGAAAGGTCCTTCTCACACTCAAATACCTGATCACTTTCTAATTCCTTCAATTGTCCACAAACATTAAAATGAGACTCAGACATTTTCGTTTCAAATGTCACATGCAATGCTGCTTGTTCTTCCTGTTCACTAAAAACTACTTTTGTATCCTCAAAGAATAAATTACCAATATGTTCTAGAGGTCTTATATATCTTTCATCTTCCAAGCCTTCTATTAGAATTAATTTCACGTTTATAATCACCTTTTACAATATTCTTCATTTCTATCCATAAGTGTAACCAATGTCTTTAACAAGGTCAAAAAAATATTCTGGAAAGGAAAAAAAGAATCAGACCGAGGCCTGACCCTTTAGCTATTTAATAATGTTCATCCTCTTTAAAAATTCAATTGGCTGCTGTTTACGGAAATGTTCTTTTATCATGTAAGCTACTCCATCTTGATTATTAGATCGAGTAACCCAATCGGAAGCAAGTTTTACCTGATTAGGGGCATTTCCCATGGCAACTCCTAATCCTACAGTTTCTATCATTTCTAAATCATCTAAGCTATCACCAATAACTACCATTTGATTACTTTTGATTCCTAAGTGATTGCCTAAAAAAAGCAAACCATTTAATTTAGAGACACCTTCAGGTAAGATATCAATTCTAAAGTCATTATGTTCTACAATATGAATAGCATCAAACATCTTTTTTAATACTTCTTTTGCATCATTACAATCTTTTTTCTCTTCAAAATATACTTCAATTTTAGGAGGACTTACAGGTTCTTCTAATAAAACATCACTTAAAACATCTACAAATTGATGGGAGTAAAAAACAGGATCTCCAGATGACAACACTGTTTTCGCTAACATATTATGATGAAGCTTTGATTTATTCGCTAAGGAGAATTTATCATGTACAAGGCGAATTTGACAGATAAAGCCTTCTAAAAAGCGCACGATATCAGATGTAAGCTCCTCGGAAATTCTTTTTACATAAATAGTATCATCTTGAATATTAGAAATTAGTGCACCTTCATGTGTAACGATATAATTATTCAGTTTCAGTGCCTTTGCTACCTTTTTTGCAGAAGGCAGACTTCTTGAAGTGACCAATGTTACATATATTCCTTTGCTTTTTACATATTCAATTGCCTCTTTTGTTGATTTATTTAAGCGACCATTCGATTGCAGGAGAGTACCGTCAATATTTATAGCTAACATGCGATAAATCATAATTTTCCCCCATTTCTTCGAAGTATTGTCTTTATATATCATGTATGTAAAAACCAAGCATAATAGAACTTCTCAGCAAATATTCCGGTACGGTATGGCAGACATACATCATGGAAGAAATTTCATTTTACATTTTTGAATAAAATACGGCATTTTCTATAAAATAATAAACGTAACACCCAATATAATAACAACAAGGAGGAAACATTCATCATGGCAAATAACAATTCATCAAATCAATTATTAGTTCCTGGAGTATCTCAAGCATTAGATCAAATGAAATATGAAATTGCAACAGAGTTTGGAGTAAACCTTGGTGCTGAAACTACTTCTCGTGCAAACGGTTCTGTTGGTGGAGAAATCACTAAACGTTTAGTACAAATGGCTGAACAACAATTAGGCGGCCGTAACTTCTAATTATTATAAGTATGTAAGTAAAAAAATATTTAGATAAAATTAAATATATTTGGCTATAAGGGGATGGTATCTTACCATCCCCTTTCTTAGTAAAGTACAAAACAAAAAGCCCCTATTAAAATAGGAGCTTTTTTTAAAAATAAAATTAAGCTTGCGCTGGACCGTATAATTCTTCTAAAGGTTTCATGATAATTTGGTTTAACTCACCAATTGCCATGCTCATTCTTTGTTCAGCTGCCATTAATTTTGCAATAGTTTCATGTTGTTGAACAAGTGCAACTGTTTTTTGTGCTTGTTCTACTTCTTCTTGTGTAATTTCTTGACCACTCATTTGCTTTTGTTGCAATTGCAATTGGATAGTACGGAAATTTTCAAACATTGCTTTTGCTGAAGGATCTGCGTTCACTAAATCGTACATTTTTTTCAATTCCAAATATTCGTCACTTTGGCGGATTGCTTTTTCTAAAGCATAAGCAGAGTCATGTAAGTTGACTGCCATTTAAACAACTCCTTTATAATAACAATTGTCTCCACTATAACAAACTATGTTTCATAATGCCAGAAATACCTCTATTTCTGAAATGTAGAAATATTCCATTATAAAAAGAATATTTCTTCCCTCCTTATCACCTCTTCGTCATTTTTTCATACGATATATCAGCACCTTAATAGGCATATGTCTAATTCAACTTGTAAATAAAAGAGGAATTTTTATGACCCAAAAGTTCTTACAATTAGTTCGTAAAGAAGAGGACTCCGCTTTGCCTTTACGAGGATTATCTATCGCAATAAGTCCTTCTCTACAAAATTTTTTAAATGTCGAAAATGAACTAACTCTTTCATTAGGACAAAAAATAATTACCGTTCCCATCTATATTCATTCATTCAATAAACAAGACATCATTTTTAGCAAAGAACTACAAAATGAGATACTCTTACCAGACCATGTGGATACTTTTCTACTTCCATATCCTATATCCAATAACATCCTGACTCTTGGACCAGTTATAGGCATACTAACGGAAATCAATGAAAAACAGAATGAAATCTCCATTCCTTCCATTCACCATTTTTGTGAAGAGTTAGATGATGAACTAAAGAAAATGGGCGGTTTTTATTATGTATGTGGATTACCAAATCTCCAAGAAGACTGTGTTAACGGATATCTTTTTCATCAGCAAAAATGGATACAAACCTTATTACCATATCCACATGTTTTTTATAATCGACTTCATTCCAGACAAATAGATGCCAGTAATGCTTTTTTAGAATGGAAAAAAGAGTTTGAAGCTAGAAATATCCCCTTATTCAATAGTAAATTCTTTTCTAAAATGGAAATACATCAATTACTAAATGAACATACTCCCTTTCACTCCCATTTACCAAAAACAACTGCTCTTACAGAATTATCATTAGATGAAATGCTTCACTTATATAGTGATCTCTATCTAAAACCCATAAGTGGTAGTCAAGGTAGAGGCATTATCCATCTACAAGCAATTCATGATAAATACTACACAACCATTTCCTCTGGAAAAAAGAAAGGGAACAAAAAAGAATTTAATAGTAAGAAAAAATTATGGAAATGGCTCCAAAACTACATGAAAAAGAAACCTTATCTTTGCCAACAAGGGATTGCTTTTCAACCATGGAATGAACGAACTCTTGATTTTCGGATACTTTGTCATAAAAACATCGACCATAATTGGGAGATTACCTCCGTTGTTGGCCGAGTTGCACAAGAAGATACTTTTGTGGCTAATCTTGCTCAAGGAGCAGTAATGAAACCTGCAAAACAGATTTTAGATGATCTCTTTGATGTTAAAGAAGCATCTACCAAATTAAATCTTATGAAAAAACTTACGATCGAAATAGCAGAATTCCTTTCTTATCATACAAACGGACTTTTAGGAGAATTAGGAATTGATATTGGTATAGATAAGAATGGTGATATTTGGATTATTGAAGTGAATTCAAAGCCTTCTAAGAAACTAGATGAACATGTGGGAAAAACAAGACCATCTACTAAAGCTTTATTAGAATATTTCATTGCTTTATCCTTTTCCCCATTTATAAAGGAGCGAAAAGAAGATGCGTAATTTTGGCATCCTGTCACTATCATTAGATCATGAAAATAACTATATTAACGAGGTGGCTAAATATGGTCACCAACATCAATTTAATGTATTTCATTTTGTTCCATCTAGCTATAATCCCTTAACCAATAAAGTAATAGGCAAGAAATTCGTACCAAATCTCCATGATTGGGTCGAGGCTGAATTTCCCATTCCTTCTATTCTTTATGATCGTTGTTTTTATCAAGACGATGCCCATTCAAAACAATGTAGCAATATTGTTCAATGGTTAAAGGGAAACAAAAATATTCATTTTATTGGATATGGATTACCAGACAAGTGGAAGCTCTATCAAGTTTTACGTAAATCAAAACTTTCAGCCTACATTCCAGAAACAAAATTACTCCATGCTGCAGAAGAATTACCTTTTAACCAAATGAATCCACTAATAATCAAACCAATCAATGGGTCAGGTGGAAATGGTTTATATTTCATCAAAAAGGATAAAAATGGAATACTTGTAAAAACAGATAAAAAAGATAAATCAGTGGAGCATACATTTTCTGAAACAACTAACTTTTATCGATGGCTAAAACAATTGCTTAAGAAAAAAACTTATTTAGTGCAAGAATATTTACCTCTCTATAATCAAGTAAAGCAGCCATTTGATATTCGCTCTCTCGTACAAAAACAACCTTCTCAAAAATGGGAGCTTGTAGGAAGAGGTATTCGCCTAGGAGAACCTGATCGAATTATTTCAAATTTAAGTGCAGGAGCATCCATCCTACCTTTTGACGATTGGCTACAGCAAACCAATTTTAAATGGAAGAACTTTTTAAAAACGGAGATAGATGAAATTTTAGCTATGCTTCCTGTCATACTAGAAGAAGACTTTCCTACGTTATTTGAAATTGGGATAGATATTGGTATCACCCAATCTGGTTCTCTATGGATTTTAGATGTTAATTCCAAACCTGGAAGAAAAGTGATTACTACTGCTTATCCAGAACTAAGTGAAAAATTATATAAAGCTCCTATACTTTATGCAGCTACTTTAGCAGATGAAAAAAGGAGGATACACGAAGATGCAAAAGATATATCCTATTGAAATAATCACAGATACTACTCAAACTATTTATATTCCCAGTGATTATGTCACAACATCAGAGCTTAAAATAGTTGCATTTGGCACAATGAAAAAAGGAGCAATTATTAAAAGACATACTAAATGGAGAAATACGGTCGGTATCAGTCAAGATTTATTAGATGATCTACATTTCCCTTCCACAAATTCTAGTGTGCATCTATTCTCTAATATGAAAACATTATATCTTGGTCCTTTAGTAGGTATATTCACATCTGGTTTTTCCACTATAAAAGTACGTCCAATTGGAGATCGTTCTATTCTTTTTTCCAAACTTCTTTCCGTGCAAAAAACAGTTGGTGTTATCGCTTTTCTCTTCGGGGAGCAACATATTAACTGGGATTCTGGTACTATAAATGGCTTATTCTATGAAAATGGGTGGAAAAAAGTAGAAGTACCTTTTCCTAATGTTGTGTATGATCGAATTCCTAATCGACGAATTGAAAACTTAAACAAAATTAAGCGGGTTAAAAATCGCCTTCAAAAAGAGTATCTTATTCCTTGGTATAATCCAAGTTTCTTTAACAAACTAGATATTTATGAACGTCTTTTACAAGAAGACAGCATTTCAGACTACTTACCTGAAACACATCCATTTACTTCTATTTCCGTTATTGAAAGAATGTTAAGTAACTTTGGGAATGTGTTTATTAAACCGAAGAACGGAAGTCTTGGAAAAGGAATATTTCAAGTAATCTATGATAAAAAGGAAGGCTATTACTATACTCGTTATAAGGATACAGATGAAGGAAATAAACTAATTAAATTCGATCATCTAGAAGCCCTTATTAACTATATTTTCGAAGATCAAGATCCTTCCCACTATTTAGTTCAACAAGGGATTCATTTAATACGGGTTGATAAAAAACCAATAGATTTTCGCATTCATACCAATAAGAATAAAGAAGGTATATGGGAAACTACCGCTATTGCTGCTAAAATTGCTGGTTCTGGAAGTGTAACTACCCACATGAACAATGGTGGAATTGTCAAAGCAATAGAAGAACTAGAAAACATGGATTTAACTCCTGAAGAAATGAAAGAAAAATTGCAGAAGGCATCCTTACAAATTAGTACAGCTTTAGAGAAACAAGTGGAAGGTAACATCGGGGAAATTGGCTTCGATTTAGGAATCGATCGGAGAGGTAGAGTTTGGTTATTTGAAGCTAATTCAAAGCCTGGGAGAAGTATCTTTAAACATCCTCTTCTAAAAAAATGTGATCTAGATACAAGGAGAAAATCATTAGAGTATGCTATCTATTTAATGAAACAAAGCACTAATAGCCTTGAGGATATATTGCAATGAAGATTTATTACAACCCAATAACGGAAACATGGTACTCAACTAATAGAAATATGACATTAGGACATTTAAAAGAACCAATTTCAGAGGAACTCCCACATCCTTCCCATCCATCCTATTCCATTTCTATTTCATCTGATAATAATGCAGGACCTATAATTGGGATTATGATAGCCAGAAATAAGAAAAATCAGCTAGTCGGGAATGAAGATCTTTTTATTCGGCTACAACAAGGATTACACCATTTAGGGGGAGTAGTCATCCTTTTCTCCCCTGATGGGCTATATAACGACCATTTAACAGGATATATTTATACATTAAGGGCTAAAAAATGGATGAAAGCAAAAGCCCCTTTACCAAACATTGTTTATAACCGGATTGCTTTTAGAAATACGGAAAAACAAGCTCCCTTTCAAAAGGCATTATCTATCTTACAAGAAAAAAATATCCCTTTTTTTAACCCATCCTTTCTCAATAAATGGGATCTTTATGAACTATTGGAGAAACATCCTCTTTTAAAAAATTATTTACCTGAAACGACCCTTCTTTCCAATTTTGAACAACTTGAAGATTTTCTTGAAAAGTATAAATGTATTTACGTAAAATCACTGGAAGGTTATAAAGGAAAACATATATATCGAATCGAGAAAATAACCCCTATTCATTATAATGTGAGCACAACTAAATATACGGAGATTTATTCTAACTTAGAAACTTTGTGGAATAATTATACTATATGGCATAAGAAAAGTTTCCTTATCCAAAAAGGAATAGATAGTGCCTTGCTTCAAGGCAAAAGATATGATTTCCGTTTACTAG
>DATMFU010000164.1:0-3021 GCA_035556015.1 Niallia sp.
AAAACCGGGTCTGTCCCTCTTTCTTTACTTAGCGTTTTTCTCCATTGGATTCGATTACTTCTTTATACCAATAGAAGCTTTTCTTTTTGATTCTGCGTAGGTCATGTTCGCCTTCTTCGTGTTGGTTGATATAAACGAAACCGTAACGTTTTTGGAATCCATTTAACCAACTTAATAGATCAGTAAAGGACCATGTACAATATCCTAATAAATCTACTCCATCTGAAATAGCTTCTTGCATAGCATTTATGTGTTGACGGATAAAGTCAATGCGATAATCATCATTAACGATATCTCCTTCTTCTACTTTATCAAATGCTCCTAATCCATTCTCACTAATTAAAATAGGTAAGTGATAACGATTTGTAATTCTACGTAGAGCAACGCGTAAACCTTGTGGATCGATATTCCAATCCCAATCTGTTCTTTCTAGATTTGGATTTTCAACTGTTTTAAATACACCTGGAACTCCAGAATCCTGAGAAGTACCTTTTTTACCAGAAGTATTCATTTGTGCACTACCTACTCCGCCTTCTAACGGATTTTTTTCATAAGTAGTTGTTTGATAATAGTTAAGTCCCATGAAATCTGGTGTACCTTCTTGAAGTAATTCGAAATCTCCTTCTTCTACTTTAGGAGCTAGGCCATTTGCTTCTAGGTAATTCCAAGTTGCCTCTGGATATTTACCCCAAGCATAAACATCCATCCACCAATGGCTATTGAATTCTTCTGCATTCTCTGCTGCTAAAATGTCTTCTGGTTTAGAAGTTAAAGCATATGCTGGAGAATAAGCAAAACTTGGACCAATTTTTCCATTTGGAACATATTTTCTAAATGCCTTAATAACACTAGCATTAGCCAAGTTTGCATGATGGTTTACTTGATAGAAAAGCTTCTCATCGACTTTACCTGGTGGATGTGCAGCCATACGCCATCCAAAACCAGTGAAAATATTTTGCTCATTTAAGCTAACCCAATATTTCACTCGATCTCCAAATTGCTTAAATAATTCAACACTATAGTTAGTGAAATCTTCAATAATCTGACGAGATTCCCAACCACCATACTCATCTTGTAGCGCTTGTGGAAGATCCCAGTGATAAAGTGTAAGAACTGGCTCAATTTTGTATTTAATTAATTCATTGATTAAATTATTGTAAAAATCAATCCCAGCTTGATTTACTTCTCCATTTCCATTTGGAAAAATACGAGTCCAAGCAACAGAAAAACGATATGCCTTCATTCCCATTTCGGCCATTAATTGTACATCTTCTTTATAACGATGATAATGATCTACTGCTACATCACCATTAGTACCTTTAAATGTTTTCCCTGGAATTCGAACAAACTCATCCCAGATAGATTTCCCTTTACCATCTTCATTCCATGCACCTTCTATTTGGTATGCAGCTGAAGCAGCACCCCATAAGAAGTTATCAGGGAACGCTTTCAAAGTTTTATGAATCATATTATTCCACTCCTTATTCAACTAGAATTAACAATAATTACGTGAATATAAAACTATTAATATATAACTAAGTATATACATTACAAAAATTAGTATAAACATTTAATTGTAAATACGCAACTATTCTTAAAACTATTTTCTAATTAAAAATTAAACGATTTCAAATTCTATTAACTTATTCTGTTTAACTCATGACATTTAAAGTAACAAGAAAAAGACTCTACCAAACTTTCTTTATTTAGAAGTTTTAAGTAGAGTCTTTTTTTGTTTCTCTATATACTTTATTATTTTATATCCCTAATAAATGCTTCCACTTGTTCTTCTTCCGTTGCCCAAGAAGTAACCAAACGAATGGCCGAAGCATCCTTATTGATTTTCTCCCAAATGATAAAAGTATACTTCTCTTGTAGCTTTTCTATTAAACTATTCGGAAGAATTGGGAATAGTTGATTAGTAGGAGAATCTGTCATAAATGCAATGTTTCCTTCTATTAATCCTACTTGTAGGCGATTTGCCATATTATTTGCATGCTGCGCTAACTCAAAAAATAAATTATCTTTGAAAAGTTCATAAAATTGAATACCTAGCACTCTTCCTTTTGCTAGCATTCCACCTTTTTGTTTAATATGATACCGGAAGTCGTCCTTTAGTGTGTCGTTGCATATTACTAAAGCTTCTCCCATTAATGCACCATTTTTCGTACCACCAATATAAAAAGCATCAAATAAATCAGGTAAATCAACAAATTCCACATCATTTTCGGTGGAGCATAATGCTGAACCTAATCGAGCACCATCCATATAAAAAAGTAAGTTATGCTTACGACAAAAATCTCTTAAACTTCGCAATTCATTTTTCTTATAAATAGTACCTATTTCAGTTGAATTGGATATGTATACAAGTTTTGGTTTAACCATATGTTCATCTGTATGTTCATCTAACACTTTTTGAATATGTTCCGTGGTTAATTTTCCATCCTTTGATTCTACTGTTACCATTTTATGGCCAGTTGCTTCAATCGCACCTGTTTCATGTGTGAAAATATGTCCACTATTTACTGCAATAGCTGCTTCATGTGGTCTTAAAAAAGCAGATATTGCAATTAGATTTGTTTGAGTACCACCAACTAATAAATGAACATCGACCTCACTTCTATTCATTTTTTCTTTGATTAATTCTATTGCTTTTTTAGAATAACTATCTAATCCATACCCTACTTCTTGATTTAGATTTGTTTCTACTAAAGCTTGCAAGATTCTAGGATGGGCTCCTTCGCTATAATCATTATTAAAACTATACATCTATACACCTCCATAATTACCGTTATTGTCTCATAATACAATGAAATTTGTCACGAACACTGTATTATTAAATACCAATAAAATGCATCCAATACCATTTTTTTTGGTATTAGATGCATTGTTTTTTAGTGCATGTTGTTATTACCCATTTGTTGTTGTGGTATAGTAATTGCCGGTGCATAGGCATTTGTCATTTGTTGCATATCTTGACTTGATAATTGCGGTACTTGATAGTAATGGTGTTTATTTTGA
>DATMFU010000165.1:0-2035 GCA_035556015.1 Niallia sp.
ATTTCAGGATCTGGCTCCATTTCAGGATGATGATGAAAATCAATTCCTTTATTTTTCGGGCATACTGTTTGACAAGTATCACAGCCATAAAGTCGATTTCCTATCTTCTCTCTGAATTCCTCTGCTAAAAATCCTTTTGTTTGTGTTTGAAAGGCAATACATCTTTGTGCATTGATTTGACCACCTTGAACTAATGCACCTGTTGGACATACTTCAATACATTTATTACATGTTCCACATTGATCTTCCATAGGTGTATCCGGTTCTAACGGAAGATTTGTTATCATTTCACCTAAATAAACATAGGAGCCGAACTCTGGAGTAATAATCGCACAGTTTTTTCCAGACCAACCGATTCCTGCACGTTCTGCAACAGCTCGATCGACTAATTCTCCTGTATCTACCATCGATTTGCAAAATGCATCAGGTACTCTTTCTTTTATATAGGCTTCTAGTTTTGTTAATCGATCACGTAAAACAACATGATAATCCGTTCCCCATGAAGCACGACAAAAAATTCCTCTTCTCGCTCCCTTTTTGCCTACTACTCTCTCTTTCATTTTGGATGGATAAGCTAATGCTATAGAGATAATGGATTTGGGCTGATCCATTAGAAGGGAGGGAGTGACCCTTTTCTCAATATCCTTCTCTTCAAAACCTGATTGATAGTTTAATTCTTGTTGCTGAATTAATCTAATTTTCATCTCTTCAAAAGTGGTAGCCGTCGTAAACCCGATTTTATCAATACCGATTGTTTTACTATATGCGATAATATCACGCTTTAATTGCTGATAGTCCATTATTTTTCCCTCCTTTCTTCTCCATTGGTTTTCCACGAAATTTACGCTAAAATATAGAATAACATAAAAAACTAGTGTTTTGGAGGTGTATATATTGGATATTACAGTCTCAAATGACTTAAAAGAATTAATTTCTGGATTTAAAATTGGTTTTATTCAATATAAGGGAATAGAAGTAATGGATTCCCCTCAAATGATTAAAGGTCGTCTACAGCTTTTTCAAGAATCTATCTTCTTTGATTTAGAGGAAAAAAATATAACAGATATCCCCTCTATAAAAGAATGGAGAGATATTTTTAGGAAAACCGGAAAAGACCCAAATCGATATCGTCATTCTGCTGAAGCATTATTTAGGAGAGTAAAAAAGCAAAATTACTTACAACCTATTAATAGTTCGATTGATTTAAATAACTTCTTTTCCTTACAATATGGAATTCCTATTGGTTCCTATGATTCTAGCCAACTTCAAGGAAATATACACATCCGTATCGGTAAGTCCGAGGAACAATATACTGGCTTAAACGGACGAGTTAATTCACTAGAACATTTAATAATCTCTGAGGATGAGATAGGGCCATTTGGAAGTCCATTTGTAGATTCTAACAGAGCTCCTATTCAATTTTCTACTAAAGATGCCATTCAAATTATCTATCTTCAAGCAACTACTTCTAAAGAAATTGCTGAAAAAATGGTAGAATCGATCATGAAAATGTTTGTACAAGTACATGGTGGGGATGCAACATTTTCTATTATCGAATAAAAAAACATGGAGCTTAAAAGCTTCCATGTTTTTAAAACAATGTAAAAAACGCAACACTTCGTTCTTCATTGAAACGAAATATTGCGTTGTGACTTATGTATGGAGCGGGTGATGGGAATCGAACCCACGACATCAGCTTGGAAGGCTGAGGTTTTACCATTAAACTACACCCGCATGACTTATTTATTTTTTTACTCTCTTTAGCACGTTTTTTATTATATATTCACAGTGAAAAAAATGCAACCACTTTTCGACATTTTTTTTATTTTTCTTTTTCTCTTTTTTACGATATTAAATGTATGATATTTTCTTATTATTATGACTATTTTTTTCAAAAAAAAGACCAGTTTCTACCCAAATTCAAAACTGGTACTCTTCTTTTTTCTTAACGATTAAAAATAGCTACTCTTTCCTTCCAGCCATACCCTGCTATAAGTACTATCAATACTCCCATCAGAATAGCATAGCCTGATAC
>DATMFU010000166.1:0-38488 GCA_035556015.1 Niallia sp.
ATGTGTTCCACTTCCAATAATTTCTCCGTCTTCCATGACGAGAATTTTTTCTGCATCCATGACAGAAGAAATACGTTGAGCAATTAGGAAAGTGATGCTATTCTTCATCATTTTTTCTAGAGAAGCACGCAATCGTTTTTCTGTTCCTAAGTCTAACGCACTTGTACTGTCATCTAAAATTAAAATTGGTGGCTTGACTAATAATGCTCTTGCAATAGAAATTCTTTGCTTTTGTCCCCCAGATAAATTAACTCCCTTTTGGCCGACCATTGTATCATAACCATCTGGTAATTTAGAGATAAACTCATGGGCTTGCGCTATCTTAGCCACATACTCTATTTGTTCTTGAGTTGCATCTGTTTTTCCAAAAGCAATATTATCTCGAATGGAACCTGTAAATAAAATGGACTCTTGAAGAACCATCCCAATATTTTTCCGTAATTCTAATAAATTAAGTGATTGAATATCTTTTCCATCTATAAAGATAGACCCTTTTGATGTGTCATACAACCTTGGTATTAATTGAACAAGGGTCGATTTACCGGATCCTGTTGATCCAATAATCGCAATCGTGTCTCCTTGATTTGCTTCAAATGTAATATTTTTAAGTTCGCTATTATCTAAATTGATTTTGTCACTATAGGAAAAGGAGACATCATCGAATTGCACCTTTTTACCAGTAATAGCGATTTCTTTCACATTATTATTATCATTCATGGTTGGTTCCGTTGTTAAAACTTCATGAATTCTCTTCGCAGAAACATTTGCTTGTGTAATATTAATAAGCAAGCCACTAATCATAATTAAAGAAGAAAGAACTTGCATCACATAATTTATAAATGCAACTAAATCCCCTACCTTAATTGAATCCATCCAGACTAAATTTCCACCATAAAAGATAATAGCTACTAAACAAAAATTCATAATCAACGATACAACCGGAGAATTAATCGCGATAAATCTAGCAGCTTTTACGGAAGTTTCTGTGTAGTCTCTATTCACTTTTTTAAATTGTTTTGTTTCAAAATCCGATCGAACAAATGCCTTAACTACACGAATACCTGCTAAGTTTTCTTGAATCCTTGTATTAACAGCATCCAATTTACTCTGTACCTTTGTAAATAATGGATAAGAATATTTAATAAGCAAGACAACTACTATGATTAATATCAATAGTGTGCCAAAAAGAATTAATCCAAGTTTTACGTTAATAAGTAATGCCATCACAATACTTCCAATTAAAAGACTAGGTGACCGAATAAGTCCTTGGAGAGCAACTTGCATTAAGTATTGAACTTGTATTACATCATTTGTCATCCGTGTGATTAATGACCCTGACTGAAATTTATCCATATTTTCAAATGAAAAACTTTGTATTTTTGTAAAAAGTGCTTCTCTAATATCTGCACCAAAGTTTTGTGAAACCCGAGTTGCAAATAGGTTACAACCCACTCCCGCTATTAAAGAAATAAAAGTTACTAAGATCATCATTAAACCTGTATGTTTAATCATTTGAAAATCTCGTTCTACTACACCTTCATTAACGATAAGCGCCGCTAATCTAGGTTGAAGTAAATCAAAAAAGACTTCCCCAAGCATAAACAAAGGACCAAGCAGAACAAACTTCCAATAAGGTTTAATATATTGTTTTAATCCCCACATATGTTCATTCCCCTTTTTCTAGCTCTCCTGTTTGGCTGTCTTCCGTTATTTTTTCTTTTATCTCCTTGCTTTCATGCAGTTCAAAATGAGTCATATATTCATCCATAATAGATTCTACTGCTTTCAATTCACCAAGAATTACTTGCTTAATGTCTTCAAATTGACCTGAGTCTAATTGTTGTTTCAAAGTAGTACGTTTTACATGGAGCTTTTCTAAAAAGTCCATAGCACGTCCTCTACGAAAGGTTTTTGCTCCAGGATGTCCTTTACCCCTGCCACCTTCACCTTTGCGTCCTTTCTTTCCTTCGAATTCCTTCATCCATTTATCCTCCTATTTATTGTATACAAATGTATACAATACCTTTTGATATTATCGTATACATTTGTATACACCATGTCAAGATATTTTATTATTATTCACAATTTTGCAAACAAAAAGGAGCCTTCTTTAAAAGCTCCCATAAGAAATGCTATATTTCATCAAATTAAAGGTACAAGTCTCTCTTACAACATAACAATTACTTTCTTTTTATCAACAAAAAACACCATTTCCTTAAACCCTATCTCTTTTAATTTCTTTTGAACAAGTAAATAATCATCTGCTACTCTCTCAGGGTGATGTGCATCTGATCCATAAGAAATGTCCACTCCATAGAAAAGAGCCTTTTCTAATATTTCATTTGACGGATACCATCCGCCTACATCCTTTGTTTTTCCAGATGTATTTACTTCGATGGCCACTTCTGATCTACTTATAATCTGTAACGTTTCATCTATGATTGGTGTTTTAATAGAAGAAAAGGAGGGATAAAATCCTTTCATTGCATCAATATGTCCTAGTACTTGAAATACTCCACTTTTAGCGGAAGCTTGTATAAGTCGATAATAATCTTCTTTTTCATGTATCCTTTCTTGCTCTGATAACGTCGCCCATCTACTTTTATCAAAAATACTTTTTCCATTAACATAATGAACAGATCCGATAATATAATCAAAAGGAGATTTATCATACTCCTTCTTATATAGATGTATATGATAGGGATAATAATCACTTTCCACACCGAGTAGTACGTGAATTTTATCTTTATATTGTTCCTTTAATTGTAATACATGATCTACATAGTTCTGAAATTCACTTTTCGCCATGGAAAAACGAGGATATGGATGGTCTTCTTGATGAAAAAACAAAGGAGAATGATCAGATATTCCGATATAATGAAGCCCCTTTTCAATAGCGGATTCAATATATTCTTCTAATTTACCTACTGCATGCCCGCAACGATCATGATGTGTATGTAAGTCAAATAAAATATTATCCATTTTATACACTTCCTTTTCTATAGTATGTAGAGAAGAAACTAGACGGTAGAGGAATATTTCCTTTTTGCTATAAAAATGATCAATAGGATGAAAAAATGCTATAAGGAAATTACCCCTATAGCATTTGAATTTATTTGCTAATTTTAATTTCGTTTCCTTCTACAATAACTTTTTCTCCCTCACTTAAGTTAGTAAATACCATAGGAGTAATAATAGAAGGTACTTTTTCTTTAATGGAATCAAAATCAATTTCCATTAGTTTTTGACCTTGTTTTACTTTATCACCATCTTGAACGTAAGAAGTGAATCCTTCTCCTTTTAAAGTAACCGTATCAAGGCCAACATGGATTAAGATTTCTTTTCCATTTTTATCAGATATGCTTAAAGCATGTTTTGTAGGAAAGACATTCATAATTTGTCCATCACATGGTGCTACTAATACCCCGTTCTCAGGGTCAACCGCAATGCCATCTCCCATCATCTTTTGAGAAAAAACAGGATCAGGTACTTCTTCAATACTAATAATTTTTCCAGCTAGAGGCTGAATATAATTGGAGTTACTTGGTTCATTATCTTTATTTTTTGAAAATAATTTTTTAAACAATAATAACATCCTCTCTCTTTGTGACTGTTATTTACATATTAACTCTTTTTTTCATAGAATTCAAAATATATCCTCTTTCAATTACTGACTATACCATAACCATCATTAGGTTGCACTCCAATATATGGACAAATGGATTTACTTTCTAGCTGAGACTATTATTTAACATGGTACACAATAGACTCATACGGTCTAAGCTTGATTTCTTTTGTTAAGTTAGGAGAATCTGTGTAATTAGCAACTAGAATAGAGCTTTGTTTTCCATCTATTTTTATATGATTAGGCAATTGGAATACCGTTTCTTTCTCATAAAAATTATTAATAACGATTAATTGCTCTTTTTCCGTACTTCTAGTATAGGCAAATACTGATTCATCTTCTGGTACTAATAACTCATAATTACCCTCTGTGATAATATCGTACTCTTTTCGAAGCTGAATTAATTTTTGATAATGATAGAAGATAGAATTTTGATCTTTAACAGCACTTTCTGCATTAATTTCCGTATAGTTTGTTGCTGTTTCAATCCAAGGTGTTCCCGTTGTAAACCCTGCATTCTTTTCTCCGTTCCATTGGACTGGTGTACGTGAGTTATCTCTAGATTTTCGTCGTAATATTTCTAGTACTTCTTCTTCTGATTTTCCCTTTTCTTTCAGAATATCGTACATATTTAAAGACTCTACATCTCGATATTGATCAATAGAAGTGAATTTAGGATCTGTCATTCCAAATTCTTCTCCCTGGTAAATATATGGAGTTCCTTGCATCATATGAATAGTTGTTGCCAGCATTTTAGCCGATTCATTATGAAACTTTCCATCATTTCCATAGCGAGTTACTACTCTAGGCTGATCATGGTTACACCAGAATAGGGCATTCCATCCACCACCTTCTATCATTCCCACTTGCCACTTAGATAGAATATTCTTTAATTGTAAGAAATCCATTTCGCCAATTTCCCATTTCTCTCCATTAGGATAATCTACTTTAAGATGATGGAAATTAAAGGTCATGCTTAATTCTTCACGATCTGGATTTGTATACTTGACACAATGGTCTAAAGTTGTGGAAGACATCTCCCCTACTGTTAAGCTATCATATTGAGAGAAAACTTCTTTGTTCATTTCATGGATAAATTCATGAACACGAGGTCCATCTGTATAAAACTTTCTTCCATCTCCAGGAGCTATCGTACCATCATCATCTGGGAATGATTGATCTTTGGAAATGAGATTAATAACATCTAAACGGAATCCATCCACGCCTTTTTTAAACCAAAAATGCATCATTTTGTATACTTCTTCACGAACTTTCTCATTCTCCCAGTTTAAATCAGCTTGTGTTACATCAAACAGATGTAAATAATATTGATCCGTTTTTTCATCATATTTCCATGCATTTCCCCCGAATTTAGATTGCCAATTGGTTGGCTCCAATCCATCTTCTTTGCCGTCTTTCCATATATAAAAATCTCGATACGGGTTATCTTTAGAAGACGATGCTTGTTTAAACCATTCATGTTCTGTTGAAGTATGGTTTACCACAATATCCATGATTACTTTAATCCCTTTATCATGTGCTTCTGTTAGTAATTGATCAAAGTCATTCATGTTTCCATATTCAGGGTGAATAGAATAATAATCACTAATATCGTATCCATTATCTTTTTGCGGAGAAGCATAAATTGGGGTTAACCAAATAACATCAACGCCTAGTTTTTTTAAATAATCTAGACGCTTAATAATACCTTGTATATCCCCAAATCCATTCCCTGTTGTATCCTGAAAACTCTTTGGATAAATTTGATATACTACTGCTTTTTGCCACCATGCCTGTTGCATATATCACACCACCATTATGAAAATTTTAATTATGTTATGTGTAGTTTTTCATGTATTGATAAATCCCTTGATAAATAACTAATATAACGGTAAAAGAAAAAAGATTCTTTATTCCCTTTTATGATAACATGTATATACAAGTTGTCAACCGATGAATTTATGCGTTTTCATTTCATCCATATATATATTCTCACTTGAATACTTCCTATAGTTATCCCCATTTTTATCTGAAACCATTTATCTTTATTGTTGTTTTCTCTCTACTAGTTTGCTTTTTATATAAACAAAAAATCCTATGAAGTGTGTAATCAAACGAACACTTCATAGGATATCATTATCCAAACTACGCCTTATGATTTAAACGGACAAATATGTGGAAAACTCCTTTTCTCCTACCATACTTAATAATTTTAAACCAGTAAATCTATTTCTTAAATGATGTGCTTCTTTCAACGCATTTAGCAATAGTTCTTCTTCAATCGATAAGTCTTGATAACTGATTGGGCCACTTACCTTTTGAATAAGTCCTTTTATTTGTTCTGCACTTGGGATTTCTTTATAGATAGTGAGAATTTCCTCCTTGTTTTCTAAGAGATTTCTTTTCCATTCTTCTGGCATATCTCCTTGTTTAATCAAGGAATCATTTTCTAACACCGATAAAAGTCTCTCTTTATATAAAGTCGCCAACAATATTGTCGCAACTCCTACTTTCTCTCCATGAAGTACTTGGTGACGATTTTCTTTCAAAAATTGCATTTCCCAAAAGTGAGAGATATGATGTTCTCCTCCTGATGCTGGATGAGATTGTCCAAATAATAACATGGCTAGCCCAGACTGTATAAGAGATTCTATAAGGATAGTGATTCCTTTTGTATCTCCTGCTGCAATATGGTCTATATTATCCGTACATAGTTGTAAGGCGTCTTGCGTAATTTGAACAGCTAATGGACAATAGGGTTCCCCTGTTACAAGAGAATCTAGTTTCCAATCTGCTAAAGAAGTATATTTTGCAACCATATCTCCTACTCCGGCCGCAATCATTTTCCGTGGAGCAGCACTTAAAATATCTATATCTGCAAATACACCAACTGGAGAAGTTAACTGGAAAGTTTGTTTTACACCTTTCACAATAAGTGGTGCGCCAAGTGATGTAAAACCATCAACAGATGGGGCTGTTGGGATGGAAATAAAGGGAATTCCCATTTTTGCACTGCAAAAGCGGGTAATATCGTGTAACGTCCCTGATCCTACAGCAATCATTACTTCCTCATTCCCACTTGTTTCTAGTAATACTTGGATAAGCGATCTTTCATCTGCTACTACATCACCATTTTCATTTGCTTCCACAAAACAAACAGAGTAAGAAAGCTTTTCTTTTTTTAATAAAGAAGATAATACTTCTCCACACGCTTTAAAGGTATTTTCATCAGCGATTAACTTAATACTCTGGTAATTTTTCTTCTTGATAAATTCTACGGCTCTCGTTAAGGCACCTTTTTCTACAACAATTTCTTCTATCTCAATTATCTTATGTTGATTTCCACAATTACATTGATAGGACAAGGATTGAATAGTAGAAACAATGTTTGCCATTCCGTTCACTCCTTTTAAACCTCTTCTATTGTTTCAAATCGGTAAACGGTCTCTGTCTTATATGGATGTTCTTTATCCACTACCCACGAGCGAAATTCCGGATGGTGAATTGCATCTGGCAAACCTTGTGTTTCTAAACAAATACCTAAGTATTTTCGGCTTGGTACTCCAGAAACTTCTCCTCTCTCTTCTATTTGGTTACCAGAATAAATAACCACTCCCTCAGCTTCTGTTTCAATGGTTAGTATTCTTCCTGATTCTTCATCCTTTAAAATAATTTCATTATCTTTTTGTGCATTTAATAGGAAAGGATGATCATATCCATTGCCAACTAGAATGGTTTGTTGATGATTTGATTGAGTTCCTGTAACGATTTTAGCACCTTGCTGGAAATCAAATGGTGTATTCTCTACTGTAATCCACTTTCCTGTTGGTAATAACTCTTGATCTAACTCCAGAACCTTATCACTTTTTAACTGCAAAGTATGATTCAAAATATCTCTTTTTGCATTACCACTTAAATTAAAGTAAGAATGGTTTGTCATATTAACTATAGTTGTTTCTTCACTGTTTCCTGAATAACTGATCTTGAATTCATTTTGGTTCGTTACTGTATATGTCACTTCGATCTGAAGGTTGCCGGGAAAACCTTCTTCTCCGTCTGGACTAAAATAACTCAATTTCACAGCAACTTCATCCTCTTTATCCAAAACCTCAGTATCCCAAATAACTCGGTTGAATCCTTTATTGCCACCATGTAAGTTATTTCGATTATCATTTTCTTCAAGTGAATAGGTTTCACCGTTTAATTCAAAAGAAGCACCTTTTATTCTTCCAGCTACTCTACCAACAAGGGCACCAAAATAATAACCATCACTCTCATATTCTTCTAGACTTGCATAATTAAGTACTACATTCTCCAAGACACCATTTTTATCTGGCACCATAATACTTGTTACAATACCTCCATAATTTAAGAAAGATACTTCCATTCCTTTGTTGTTTTTTAACGTATATTCTATTACTTCTTTGCCATTAATACTTCCGAATAAATGTTGTGTAATTTCCATTATTATTTCCACCTTTCAATTCATAATCTCCAATAAAATAAAGCAGCCTCCCTCCATATCCAACTGATATAGATTACATACCCTATTGGACTGTTTGGTAGACTGCTTATGCTATTCATTTCCCTCTTTCTTGTATTAATTAACGATAAAATACTTCATTCCAACGTAATTCATTTAAGAAAGCATCTGTTTTTGTATCTTTATTAATGACTACTGTTTCGATTCCTACTAATTCAGCGAAATCTCTTAATTGCTCTGTGCTTACTTCATATGAGAAGCATGTGTGATGAGCTCCGCCTGCCTGAATCCAATTTTCTACTGCCTGACTTAGTGATGGTTGTGTTTTCCATAAAACGCGTGCTACTGGAAGATTTGGCATCTCTTCTTCTGGTTGAATAGCATCCACTTCGTTTACTAATAGACGGAAGCGGTTTCCTAAATCGATAATAGAAGCATTTAGTGCAGATCCTCCTCTACCATCGAACACAATTCTTGCTGGATCTTCTTTTCCACCTATACCAAGAGGATGTACTTCAATTCTTGGACGAGTTGCAGAAATAGTTGGACATACTTCTAACATATGAGAGCCTAATACCATTTCATTTTCTGGTTCGAAATGATACGTATAATCTTCCATAAAGGAAGTTCCTTCATTGGCTGCAATAATCTTCATTAAACGTACAAGTGCCGCTGTTTTCCAATCCCCTTCTCCAGCAAAGCCATAGCCTTGTTCCATTAAGCGTTGTACAGCAAGCCCAGGAAGTTGTTTCATTCCATGTAAATCTTCAAATGTAGTAGTGAATGCAGTGTAATTTCCTTCTTCTAGGAATGCTTTTAATCCTAGTTCAATTTTTGCTTGTTCGCGAATGGACTCTCTAATTGGTCCTTCTTCAAGGCCAGCAGGAGTAATATCATATGTTTCTTGATACTCTTTCATTAAAGCATCTAGTTGTTCTTCTGTCACTTCATTCATCTTTTGAACGAGATCACCGATGCCATAACCATTAACTGTCCAACCAAATTTAATTTGCGCTTCAATTTTATCGCCTTCTGTAACGGCAACTTGTCGCATATTATCACCGAATCTTGCCACTTTCAACTGTTTACTTTCTGCAAAGGCAACAGCTGTTTTAGTCCAATTTCCGATACGTTGTCTAATTTCTTCATTTTCCCAATGTCCTACTATTACTTTACGTTTTACTTTTAATCTAGCACCAATAAATCCATGCTCTCTATCACCATGTGCTGATTGGTTTAAATTCATGAAATCCATATCAATAGAGTTCCATGGAATATCACGGTTATATTGTGTTGCAAAATGAAGAAGTGGTTTCTGTAAAGAAGAAAGACCTGCTATCCACATTTTAGATGGTGAGAATGTATGCATCCACGTAATGATTCCAGCACATTTTTCATCTTGATTTGCTTCAAGGACTAAACGTTGAATACTATCAGCATCTTTTAAAACCGCTTTAAAAGTAACCTTGTAAGGGATGGAAGATGAATCAGCTAACCCGTTAACGATTGCTTTTGAGTTTTCCTCTACTTGTAGAAGTACATCTTCTCCATATAATAATTGACTTCCTGTAACAAACCAAAATTCATATTCTTTTGTATGTAACATACTTGTTCCTCCTCCTAAAACTTTGCTATTTTTTATTTGTAAGAATTTTCGATAAAATTATCTATTCAACTACGCTTTTCTTTACTTTTGTCCGTAGTAGGCATTTGCTCCATGTTTTCTTAAATAATGCTTATCTAATAAATACTGATCAATATATTCTACTTCTGGATTTAGTTGAAGGGTATGGAGTGCCATTTTTGCCACTTCTTCTAATACAACCGCATTGTGAACAGCTTGGTCAGCATTTTTCCCCCAACAAAACGGTGCATGTCCAGTTACTAGAACACCTGGAATCGCCACTGGATCAATTCCTTTTTGTGTCAAAGTTTCAATAATGACATTCCCTGTTTCTAGCTCATATGCTCGATTAATTTCCAACTCAGTTAATTTTCTCGTACATGGAATATCACCATAAAAATAATCAGCATGTGTAGTGCCTAAAGCAGGAATATTTCTTCCCGCTTGTGCCCAGCTAGTAGCCCATGGTGAATGGGTATGCACAATTCCGCCTATTTCTTTCCATTGTCTATATAGTGCAAGATGGGTTGGTGTATCAGAGGAAGGTCTTAAATCCCCTTCCACAATATTCCCTTCTAAATCAAGGACAACTAAATGCTCTTTTTTTAATTCGTCATAAGGAACACCGCTTGGTTTAATAACAACTAGATTTTGTTCCCTGTCAATTCCACTTACATTTCCCCAAGTAAAGGTAACAAGCTGATGCTTTGGCAGAGCAAGATTGGCTAATAGTACTTCTTCTTTTAACTTATCCAGCATATTCTTCTGCCTCCTTCGCAACGGAATTCTTTTTAATTTTCTTCAACTTCTTCATGACATTATTTTCACCACGGCCAAAATAATCGTACAGTTTCGCATATTCACTATATAAATCGTTATATACACTTACATTTTTATTGATTGGTTGATATACATAATCTTTAATTCTTCCCATATCAACTGCTGCTTCTGTAATAGTTTCATAGCCGCCTCTTTCTTTACCAGCAGCTACAGCACCAAACATAGCGCTTCCTAAAGCAGGAGTTTGAGTGGAAGCAGATATTTTAATATCCATATTTAATACATCAGAATAGATTTGCATCATTAATGCATTTTTTTCTGCAATGCCTCCAGCAGCATATACTTCATTTACTGGTACTCCATTTTCACGGAACGTTTCAACGATCATTCTTGTACCATAAGCTGTTGCTTCAATAAGAGCACGGTAAATTTCTTCTGGTTTCGTAAGCAATGTTTGACCTAGTAGAACACCAGTTAAGTCTACGTCTACTAGTGTGGAGCGATTTCCATTCCACCAATCCAGAGCAAGAAGACCACTTTCCCCTACTTGTAAAGCACTAGCTTTCTCTGTTAGAAGCTGATGAATACCAATGCCTCTTTCTTCTGCTTCTTCATAATAACTTTGTGGGACACAGTTTTCTGTAAACCATTCAAAATGATCACCTACGCAGGATTGTCCAGCTTCATATCCTAAAAGACCTGGAATAACTCCATCTTCCACTACGCCACACATTCCTGGAACAATTTCCTCTTTATCTCCTAACAAGATATGACAAGTGGATGTTCCCATAATCATTAATAATTTTCCTGGTTCTGTAATTCCAACAGCTGGAACAGCAACATGTGCATCAACATTTGCTACCGCTACTGCAGTTCCTGGTTTTAATCCAGTTAACTTAGCAGCTTTTTCCGTAATTTCTCCAGCTTTCGAACCAATGGAAACGATATTAGTAGATAATTTGTCTTCTACTACATTCTCCAATCTTGGATCTAACGCTTTGAAAAATTCCTTAGATGGATAACCATCTTGCTTATGCCAAATTGCTTTATATCCTGCCGTACAACTATTTCGGGTAATTACCCCTGTTAATTCAGAAATGACCCAATCTGTCGCTTCTAAGATTTGATCTGCTTCTTCATAAATTTCTGGTGCTTCATTCAAAATTTGCCAAACTTTTGGAATCATCCATTCAGAGGAAATTTTCCCACCATATCTTTGTAAGAAAGATTCGCCTCTTTGTTCCGCAATTTCATTTAAGCGATTTGCTTCATCTTGTGCAGCATGGTGCTTCCAAAGTTTCACATAACTATGTGGATGTTTTTCATATTCTTGTTTAAAGCAAAGTGGTATGCCATTTTTATCAATTGGTAAAACCGTACAAGCTGTAAAGTCTATTCCAATTCCAATTACATCTTCATTTGAAACATTTGCACTCGCTAAAACTTTGGGAATAGTAATCTCTAACACTTCTAAATAATCAGCAGGATGCTGTAGTGCCCAATCATGTTCCAGTTTTGTCTTACCATCTGGTAAATACTCATCCATTACCCCATGTGTATATTCTTTAACAGCTGAAGCAATTTCTTTACCTGTTCCTACCTCGACTAAAACAGCTCTTCCAGATTGAGTTCCATAATCTACACCAATCGTATATTTGGTCATATATAATCCTCCTACTCGTTAAGAATGCGTTTTCATTTTTATCAATATTTACTATTAATCTGTTTACTATCTATTTATTCCTCTTTTATGCGTACAAGAACAAAATAATGTAACCCTATACATACATACTAACAACCATACAATATTTTATTAACTTGTACGTATAACCTTAATTAAATTCTACCACCTATTCTAATTTTTTCAATGGAAAATTTAGAAAAAATATAAATTTTTTTAAAAAGAGGGTCTGACCCTCTCCGCTTTAATGCGATGAAGTTCAGACCCCTTTTACTGCTGGATAGACTCTTTTATATCTCTCATATATTTCTTGGTATTTTTCTACATTTTCTTTTATCGGAGTATATTCTTCTCCGTACGTAACAAATGTTTGGACGCATTCTTGTACGTCACTAAACCAATTTGATCCTAGAGCTGCAATCATAGCAGCTCCTAAGGCAGGGCCTTGTTCATTTGTTAAAGTAACAATAGTTGTTTGGAAGATGTCTGCTTGCATTTGAAGCCAGTCTTTATTCTTAGCTCCTCCTCCAATAGAAACTATTTTATTTAATTGCTTATCCGCATATTGATTCATGATTTCTTGAGAATCTTTTAAAGAAAAAGTTATCCCCTCTAAGACTGCTCTTGTAAAATCGACTAGTTGATGTCTAGTATCCATTCCAATAAAGCTACCTCTAATTTGACTATCAAAATGAGGCGTTCTCTCACCAACAATATACGGGGTAAACAATAAGCCCTCTGCACCAGGAGAAACGGTACTTACATTTGCTAATAATTCTTCGAAACTCTCATTCTTAGCAAATGTATCCTTAAACCAGCTTAAACTATGGCCTGCTGCCAAGGTTACTCCCATTGAATAAAAACTATCTTTTTTCACATGATTAAAGAAATGCAATTTTCCTTCATAATCTTTGTTACCTGACTCTTCATATGTAAGGAAAACGCCAGATGTTCCTATACTGCATAGTCCTGTATTTTCTTCAATAATTCCGGCACCAAGTGCAGCACATGCATTGTCTGCCCCTCCTGCAAAGATAGGAATATCTTTTGTAAAACCAAATTGTTCTTTTAGGTCTTCTCTTAGATTTCCTATCTTATCCATGGATTGAACTAGATTTGGAAAAATCTCTTTTGAAATAGCAAAATGCTCTGCAATATTCCAATTCCACTGTTCCTCTTCGATATTTAAGAGTAACGTACCAGCTGCATCTGATAATTCCATTTGTTTTTGTCCAGTCATCCAATAACCTAAATAGTCTTTTGGTAAAAGAAATTTACTTGCTTTTTCCCATAATTCCGGCTCATTTTCTTTTACCCATAATAGCTTAGGTAAAGTAAAGCCTTCTAAAGCTCGATTTTTCATTTGTGAAAGAACGATATCTCCGCACTCTTCCATAATTCTTGCGCATTGCTCAGTTGTCCTCACATCATTCCAAAGAATGGCTTTACGGATAGGATTACTATTTTCATCCAATAATACTAAACTATGCATTTGACCAGAAAAACTGATTCCATCTAAATGGGAAGTAAAGTCACTAACTTCTCTACTTAGTTCTAAGATTACGTTCTTCGCTGCTTCGATCCAGTCAAGAGGATCTTGTTCACTATAGCCACTTTGTGGGTTATACAATGGATAATTTGCAGACTTTGTACATACTATTTTGCCTTCTTGATTAACAAGAAGTCCTTTTAAAGAACTTGTACCTAAGTCCAATCCAAGAACATAATTCATTTTTTTCTCCCCCTAATTAGCTATTACCCTATTAAACTAGGTAATCATTTAGTCGGGATTTAATCCATTCTAAATGAGCAGGTTCATTCTTAATTTGGTCATTCTTTAATGCATATTCCGTTAATGATTTTAGATCTGTTTTTCCTTCTACAATTTCAGCTCCGATGCCTGTACGATAACTTTCATAACGCTTTTCAATTAATTCATCAAAGAATCTATCTTCTTTTAATTTTGCTGCAGCTTTTAATCCACGAGCAAATGTATCCATACCAGCAATATGTGCTAAGAATAAATCTTCCATTGTGAAAGAACTACGTCGCACTTTTGCATCAAAGTTTACTCCACCAGGTGCAATTCCACCATTTTCAAGAATTTGATACATTGTTAATGTAGTATCATAAACATTAGTTGGGAATTCATCTGTATCCCATCCTAAAAGTAAATCACCTTGGTTTGCATCAATGGATCCTAATGCTTGATAGCTTCTTGCAACAGCCAATTCATGTTCAAAAGTATGACCAGCAAGGGTTGCATGGTTAGCTTCTAAATTTAATTTAAAGTGATCAAGAAGATCATATTTTTGCAAGAATGCTAGTGTTGTTGCTGCATCAAAATCATACTGATGCTTAGAAGGTTCTTTTGGTTTTGGTTCAATTAAGAATTGAACGGGATGATTAATTTCTTTTGCATAATCTACTGCCATATGGAATAGTCTTGCAATATTATCTTGTTCTAGAGCCATATCGGTATTTAATAGTGATTCATATCCTTCTCTCCCGCCCCAGAATACATAATTTTCTCCATTTAATTTTTTGCTGATATCCAAGCCCTTTTTCACTTGCGCAGCTGCATAAGCGAATACCTCTGCATTAGAAGAAGAAGCTGCTCCATGAACATAACGAGCGTTCGTAAACATGTTTGCTGTATTCCATAATAATTTTACGCCTGTTTCATCCATTTTCTTTTTAATTAAATCTGTAATTTCATCTAAACGATCAAAAAATTCTTGAAGGGTTTCGCCTTCTGGAGCAATATCCACATCATGGAAACAAAAATATGGAGCACCAATTTTTGTGAAAAATTCAAATGCTGCATCCACTCTGTTGTAAGCGGTTTCCATTGGGTCATCAGTTAACCAAGTACGAATGTTAGTTGCTGCACCAAATGGATCTGATCCATCTTGTGTAAATGTATGCCAATAAGCAACTGCAAAACGAAGATGTTCTTTCATTGTTTTTCCTAACACGATTTCTTCTGGATTGTAATGTCTAAACGCTAACGGATTTGTACTTTTTGGACCTTCATATTTTATTGTTTCTACATTTGGAAAATAACTCATTTTAAAACCCTCCCTAATATTTATCCTTGCAAACGGTTAGTTAGCAAGTTAAACTAACTAAGTAAAAGATAAATTATCCGCTTACATTTGTCAATAATTTTCTTAAAGAGAAAGATTTTTCTTTTTTACTATGGTAAGCTGATTTTTAGCAAATACGGACGAGTAGTCAGGTTTGGAGTGAAAATATTGATTACAGATAGATATAAGATAAGAGAGAAAAACGAACAATTAGTACTAGAATTAATCATCCAACATGAGCAAATTTCAAGAGCCGCTGTTTCACAAAAGGCTAAATTAAATAAAGCATCCGTTTCGGAAATTACGAAAAGTTTATTAGAGAAACAATTAATTCAAGAAGTTGGAATTGGTGACAGCACAGTGTTAGGCGGTAGAAAACCTATTATGCTGACATTCAATAAGTATGCTGGACTTTCTATTGCTATAGATATTGGGGCAAATTATATTGCATCTGCGCTGTGCTATTTAGACGGACAAATTATTTCTGCCGAGAAAAAAAAGCATATCACTGTATCTAAGCTTAATATTTTTGACTATATTTCTGATATTGTCTCAGAGTATGAGATCAAGCAAAAAGAATTAAATAACAAGTGTACGTACGGAATAATTGGGATGACAATAGCGATTCATGGAATAGTCGATCAAAATGAAATTCTATTTACCCCCTATTATGATTTGGATCAAATTGATTTGTACAAAAAACTTTCCATCAATTATTCATTCCCTGTTTATCTAGAAAACGAAGCAAACTTAACGGCTATTGCTGAAAGTACATTTTCTACAGAACAGGCTCTTTTAGTCAGCGTCAGTATTCATAGCGGTGTAGGTGCTGGAATTATCATAGATGGGAATCTTTACAATGGAAGAAGAGGTATGAGTGGAGAAATAGGTCATACAATTTTAGTTCCAAATGGCAAACCATGTCCATGTGGGAATAAGGGCTGTCTGGAACAGTATTGTTCAGAGGATGCATTGTTATTGAACTACGCTTCTCTTATAGGTGCCGAAAAGGTAACATTAGAAGAATTTAAAATAGCTTATCAGAACAACGATAGCATTGCCTTACAATTAGTAGATGAATATAGTGTTTATTTAGCTGCTGCTCTCAATAATATTATTGCTACTTATGCACCAGAAATCGTGTATGTAAATAGTTCTTTAATTAGACGCATTCCAGTTATTGTGGGAAAAATACAGAACAATCTTGTAAGTTCTTTTAATAAAGATATTGAAATAAAAAGTTCTATATTAGGTTCTAAAGCTTCCCTATTAGGAGCAACTTCCATTAACATTCAAAACTTCCTAAATATCGAAAAGCTTGTACTTGTAGATTCTGAAAATATTGTGCTATAAAAAGTGTTAGCTTCCTAAAGTAAGCCTTTTTTCGGGCTTACTTCTTTCCTTTATTCCTCTCCAACCTATACGAATTATATATTTTGTTTATCCAGCTAAAAATTAATAGTCTTTTCTACCTTTTTCTGATACGATAACTTTATACTTTTTATTGTACGTATAAGTTATTATTCGGTACATACCAATGAAAGTGGTGAAATAGTGGCAAACATAACAAAATACAACATGGTTAAAGAAAAAATTACAGAATGGATCACTAATGGCAAAGTGAAGCCAGGAGATAAAATATATTCAGAAAATGAACTTGTAAAGATGTTTGGAGTAAGTAGACACACTATTCGTCAAGCAATCGGAGATTTAGTACATGAAGGATGGTTATATAGAGAGCAAGGTGCTGGTACTTTTGTTGCTCATCGACAAACCAAAACTAACTCCCCTGCACCGGTACAAAGTACGAAAAATATCGGTGTTATTACTACCTATATTTCTGATTATATCTTTCCTTCTATCATCAAAGGAATTGAGTCGTATTTAACTAATCAGGGCTATTCGCTCACCTTTGCTTGTACGGACAATGATATTGAAAAAGAAAAGCAATGTCTGCAAACCATGTTAAACAGAAATATTGATGGTCTTATTGTAGAACCAACAAAAAGTAGTACGTTTAATCCAAATATGCATTATTACTTAGAATTAGAACAAAATAAAATTCCTTACTTAATGATAAATCAGTTTTATGCTCAACTTTCCCCTCCTCATTTAATTGTGGATGATGAATTAGGTGGATTTATCGCTACAGAGCATTTGATAAAATTAGGTCATAAAAAAATCATTGGCTTATTTAAATCAGATGATTTACAAGGGATTAACAGAATGAAAGGGTTTATTCAAGCCTATAAAGAATACGGGATACCTTTTTTCCCAGATATGGTTGTCAATTATTCAACAGAAAACCAAATAAGTTATCCACTTGAAAAATTACAGGAACTATTTTCTAGCACGGATAGACCAACAGCGATTGTTTGCTACAATGATCAGTTAGCAATCCAAACAATCAATTTTCTTCGCTCCTTACAGTTATCCATTCCTGAAGATGTCTCTATTATTGGCTATGATGATTCCTTTTTAACAGAAGCTTCCGAAGTAAAATTAACTTCCGTTTCCCATCCTAAAATGGAAATGGGAATGGAAGCCGCTAAATGGATTGTAGACGCTGTTGAGAAAAAAAATACGGTTCCACCTTCTGTTGTTTATAAACCCAAATTAGTCCTTCGTCATTCTACTGGTCCATGTTCAGTAAATGAATAGCGTAATGTAAAAGAGTCTAACCACATTGTTTATGTTTCTATCATTGAAAAATGGAGGCAAAATGAGCCTCCATTTTCAATGATGAAATCCGATGAGTGGTTAGACTCTTTTTAGTTTTTTATTAAAATATTTTGTAAAACTTTGTACTATGTGGTTTCAAAGTTACTTCCAGTATTTCTACCACTTCTCCACCCTTTCCTTGTTCCCATATATCTTCATACGTTTTCACTCCAGAAAGACCTAGTTGATCTAATGAAACGGAAACACTCTTTTCTTCTTCCCCAATATTGAAAAGAGCCACATACGTATTTCCTCTATCATCATCGGCAGTCCAAACTACTTTATTATCTTCTCTATATACATGACGATTATTTTTACTATGTTGATTAACATACAAGACTTGCTCGTTCGTTAATATTGATAATGTCCAATCATCATTGTCTCTTAATTCACCACCAAACATGAGGGGAGAACGAAAAATCGACCAAAGAGTCATCATTACTTTTTGTTCATCTTTTGTAAATCGTGTCCATCGATCACTAGCCCCACCATCCACTGAACGTATCCCAATATGTCCTAAAGGCAACATATCGCAATCTGGCCAAAAGCCTTCTCCTTGATGCTGTGACCATTTTTCACATCGTTCAAACATATCATATAGCAATTGCCATAAATCCCAATAATCATCGGTCATTCTCCACATATTTGCATTTTCCTTTAATTCTTTAGAAAACTCTATAGGAGCTGGTCCTGGAGACAAGCTCAGAACCATTTCTCGACCACATTGATCGATAGCATGGCGTATTAATTTTATTTCATCAAGGTGGGTCGTATACAACTTTGATGCTGCAATATCATCCACTTTGACAAAGTCTACTCCCCATTCTGCATACATGTCAAATAATGAATTATAGTAGCTTTGTGCTCCTTCTTTTTCAGCATCTACTCCGTACATATCTGTATTCCAAGGACAAATGGAATTAGTATGCGCAATATCCCTAGCAAATTTATTTGTATGAAGGATAGGAGTATTTTGATGAACTGCTTGACGAGGTATTCCTCTCATTATATGTATACCAAACTTAAGTCCTAGTCCATGAACATAGTCTGCTAATTCTTTAAATCCTTTTCCTCCCTTTGCTGAAGGAAAGCGATTCGTTGCTGGTATTAACCGTGAATATTCATCCATCTCAAGAGGTACAAATGGGCGATACATGGAGGAATTAGCTCCTGGTTCATACCATTGAATATCAACCACTACATATTCCCATCCATATTTTTTTAAATGGGTTGCCATATAATCTGCATTCCCTTTCACTTCCTCTTCTGTAACAGAAGCACCGTAACAATCCCAACTATTCCAGCCTAGAGGAGGTGATAATGCTAATTGATGATGTTTCATATGTTTCATCCTTTCTCCTATATATTTAATAAAAAAATAGTACGCAAGAATAATATACTCATAGCTATAGTAAATAATGAAAAAATGGATGAAAACGTAATTTTAAACACTGTTTTTTATACATAGATTCACCTCTCTTAACTTAAGAAGGAAACGTTTTCATAAAAGAATAATAAAACGTTATATATAAAAATGCAAATCATAGATCAGTGGTAATAAAAAAATCCATTTTCACCACATCTAGGAAAAAAACATGTATACTATTAATAGAATTATTAGTAGGAGTGAGTACTTTGAAGGATGAACTAGCCTATATTGGCAACAAGGTAGTTGAGAACAAAAACATTCTAGGCGCTAATATGAGTAAACTACTTACCGAGTTTTTATTAAATGATTTTTCTAGTCAAACTATCCCATTACCTGAAAATCTTACACCTGAATGGAACGCCAAACTTTTCTTCATATTAGGAGAAGCTCTTAAAGATAACAGGGATTCAAAAGGAGTACTACAATGGTCAGAGAAAACAGGTCAAGAATTATTGAAGAATCATGTATCTCTGCAATCTGCACTTCGATCCTTATCCATATATCGAAATACCATTTGGGATGTATTTACAGAAGAGCTAGAGCAAAAGTCATTTGCTCCTATTACAATGCTTGATGTAGGTAAAATAATTGATCCCATACTGGATGAAATAAGTGCTATTATTGGACATATCTATGAACTGCATAATAGTCATATTATGAAAATGGCTTATTCAGCATTAGAAGAGCTTTCCGTACCAGTTGTGCCTATCGCGAAAGAAACGGCCATTATTCCGCTTATTGGTGAAATTGATACCCAACGCTCACAATTAATATTAGAAGTAGCATTACAAGAATCAGCCAACTTAAAGATAGAATATTTAATCTTAGATATTTCTGGTGTACCAATTGTAGATACAATGGTTGCAGATAACCTATTTAAAGTGGTTCGTGCACTAGATTTAATAGGGGTTAAATCTATCATTTCCGGTATTCGTCCTGAAATTGCACAAACAATTATATCATTGGGTATTGATTTTAGTCATATCACAACCTGTGCAAACTTACATTCAGCACTAGCTAGTATCGGTGTAAAACGTGTAATAGAATAAAAGAAAAGTGGAATCCAAAATTTTTGGATTCCACTTTTCTTTTATTAATTTGCTTTATTTTTATTATAAATATCAAATGCAACTGCAGCTAATAATACTAATCCTTTAATTCCTTGTTGCCAATCAATACCAAGTCCAAGTAAGGACATACCATTATTCATAACTCCCATTACTAATCCGCCAATGATAGCTCCTGGAATTGTTCCAATTCCTCCATAAGCTGAAGCTCCACCGATAAAACAAGCTGCGATAGCATCTAACTCGAATAAGTTACCTGCTTTTGGAGTTGCTGCATTTAGTCGTGCTGCAAATAGAAGTCCAGATAATGCAGATAGAACTCCCATATTAACAAATACCATAAATGTCATCTTCTTCGTTTTAATACCTGATAGTAATGCCGCTTTTTCATTACCACCAATTGCGTAAATATGACGTCCAGCTTTTGTTTTATTAGTTACAAATGTGTAGATAACAATAAGAACAGCTAAAATGATAAGTATATTTGGGATACCTTCATATGTTGCTAAAACGAATGTAAAGATATTTAAGATTAATACTAGACCAATTACTTTAGATAGGAATACTCCAAACGGTTGTACATCAAATTGATGTTTAAGCTGTGTACTTCTACTTTTCCATTGAGTGATTATAAATATAATAGAAAGAGCTACTCCAATCAGTATAGTTAAGAGATGAACAGAACCACCACTACTAATATCAGGAATAAAGCCTGAGCTGATTTTTTGAAACGATTCTGGGAATGGAGCAATTGATTTCCCCTCTAACACGATCATGGTTAATCCTCTAAATAACAACATACCAGCTAGTGTTACGATAAATGCAGGAATTCGTACATAAGCAATCCAAAATCCTTGCCAAGCCCCAATTACTGCTCCTAATACTAACGAAATGATAATCGCTACAATTGGAGAGAAATCATAATTAACCATCATAATAGCAGAAATTGCACCAACAAATGCAGCAATGGATCCCACCGATAAGTCAATATGGCCTGTAACAATAACAAGAAGCATTCCAACTGCTAATACTAAAATATAACTATTCTGTAAGATTAAATTCGTTATATTTAAAGGTTTTAACAATAGTCCATCTGTTAGAATCTGAAATAGCACCATAATGAATACTAAAGCAATAATCATACTATATTGACGCATATTCACCTGCAAAAATGATTTAAGTGAACTACCCTTTTGTGTAGTGGTTTGATTGGTTTTTAATTGTGGTTCCATCTTACCTTACCCCCTTACTTTACTTTTCGTCATTAATGTCATTAGCTTTTCTTGATTCGCTTCCTCTTTCGAAACTTCCCCTGTTATACATCCTTCGTTCATTACATAGATTCGATCACACATACCTAATAATTCTGGTAATTCCGAAGAAATCATTAAAATACTCTTTCCTTCTTTCACTAAACCATTAATAATGGTGTAAATTTCGTATTTAGACCCGACATCAATACCTCTCGTTGGTTCATCCAGTATTAAAATATCCGGTTCAGAAAATACCCATTTACTAAGAACGATCTTTTGTTGATTTCCTCCACTTAAGTTTCCTGCTTTCTGAAAAATACTTGGAGTTTTAATTCTAAACTTTTGACGATATTCTTCTGCAACTAACATTTCTTTATTCTTATCTAAAACAGATCCCTTAGAAATTTTATCAAGTGTGGCTAAAGTAATATTTTGCTTTATATCTTCCATCAGGATTAAACCATTCCCTTTGCGATCTTCTGATACATAAGCTAGACCATGATTAATTGCTGTCGTCACATCTTTAAGAAAAATTTCTTTTCCATCTTTAATAATTTGTCCAGTAATATTTTTTCCATAAACCCTTCCAAAAAGACTCATCGCTAGTTCTGTCCGACCTGCTCCCATTAGTCCTGCAATCCCAACTATTTCTCCTTTTCGGAGATGAAGATTAACATCATCGATGACTTTCTTTTCTAGCTGTTGAGGGTGGCAGACATTCCAGTTTTTCACTTCAAGAACCACTTCTCCAATTTGTGGAGTTCGTTCTGGATATCGATTGGTTAAGTCTCTTCCAACCATTCCTTTAATAATACGGTCTTCTGTAACTTGATCGCCTTTCACATCTAATGTCTCAATTGTTTGCCCATCTCGTAGTATGGTAATGGAATCTGCTACTTTCTCAATTTCATTTAACTTATGAGAAATAATAATGGCAGACATTCCTTGTTTTTTAAATTCTAGTAAAAGATTTAATAGATTTTCACTATCATCTTCATTTAAAGAAGCAGTAGGTTCATCCAAAATGAGTAGCTTCACGTCTTTTGATAACGCTTTCGCGATTTCGACTAATTGCTGTTTCCCTACTCCAATATCATTTACTTTTGTATTTGGTGATTCACTTAGACCAACTTTTTGTAGGAGACCCTTGGCACGATTAATCGTTTCGTTCCAATTGATTACTCCTTTGTTTGTAAGTTCATTACCTAGAAAAAGATTTTCAGCTATCGATAATTCTGGAACCAAGGCAAGTTCTTGGTGAATAATAACAATCCCTAATTCTTCACTCTGCTTAATATCTTTAAAATTACAAACTTCATTATTAAAGAGAATATCTCCTGTATAGGTACCATATGGATAGACTCCACTTAGTACTTTCATGAGAGTCGACTTTCCTGCACCATTTTCGCCGCATAATGCATGAATTTCGCCCTTCTTAACCTTTAAGTTAACATTTTCTAATGCTTTAACACCTGGAAATTCCTTTGTAATTCCCCGCATCTCTAAAATGATATTTGTCATTTTCTCACCGCCACTAGATAATTTCTATTCCTTATTGGCCTAGCTGTTCTTTTGTATAATAGTTGGTCTCTACCAATTCCTTTTCATAGTTATTTACGTCAACTGAAACCGGTTTCAATAAATAAGAAGGAACAACTTTTTTTCCATTATCATAAGTTTCCGTATCATTTACTTCTGCATCTTCCCCATTTAATGAGGCTCTTGCCATTTCTACCGCTTTTTTCGCTAACTCCCTAGTATCTTTAAAGATGGTTTGCGTTTGTGTGCCATTAATAATTGCCTTAATAGAAGCAAGTTCTGCATCTTGCCCAGTAATAATAGGCATTGGCTTATCGGCACTTCCATATCCTACTCCTTTTAAAGAAGATATAACTCCAATACTAATACCATCATAAGGAGATAACACTGCATCAATTCTGTCGCTAGAGTAATGGGCACTCAATAAATTATCCATTCTCGATTGAGCAAGTGCACCATCCCAACGAAGTGTAGCACCTTGACTGAATTTCGTCTGTTTACTTTTTACTACCAATTTGCCTGAATCCATATATGGTTGTAATACCGACATTGCTCCATCGAAGAAGAAATAAGCATTATTATCATCAGGAGATCCTGCAAAAATTTCAATATTATATGGTCCTTCCGTGCCTTTTAAATCAAGTTTTTCCTCAATATATTGCCCTTGCAAAACACCTACCTGGAAATTATCAAAAGTAGCGTAATAATCTACATATTCACTGTGTTGAATAAGACGATCATAAGAAATAATCTTAATTCCATTATTATGGGCTCTTTCTAAAACACTCGTTAATCCAGATTGATCATCAATAGGAGCAATTACTAGGATATCGACTCCTTTTGTAATCATATTTTCTATTTGAGCTGTCTGATTTTCAATAACATCCTCTGCATACTGTAAGTCTGTTTTATATCCCAATTCTTCAAACTGTTTTTTCATATTTTCTCCATCATTTACCCATCTCTCAGAAGACTTGGTTGGCATGGAGATACCTATGAACCCTTTTGACTCTCCATTCGTTTGCTTTACTCCACAACCACTTGTAAGGATTAATAGAAAAAGCGCAATGACTATTGTAAGCGATTTCTTAAACAAATGGATTTCCCCCTTCCTATCATGACTATACCTGTTTTCTACACATTCAATATATCATTCTAGTAATGTTTGGTCTTTTCAATAAATTTACTATTTTTATACTTTTTTAACTTAAAATAAAACGCTTTCATTTATTAAAAAAAGAATCAAGCCTCAGCTATCACTTTTCCTAGTACGAATAAACTACTACTATTACTGGGAAAATGCTTATGAGGTTTGACTCTTTTTAACTATTTTGCTTCTATATTTTCTTGAACAAGATTTCTTCTGTATCTATTTGGTGAGACACCTGTTGCCTTTTTAAAAGCTGTACTAAAGTAATGTTGTGAATCATATCCAACTTGTTCACTAATAGCCACAATCGGATAATCGGTAGATTGAAGCAAATAGATAGCCTTGCTTATTCTCTTTCTTGTTAGAAGTTGTACAAAATTCATCCCTAATTCTTTTTTAAATAATCGACTTAAATAGACAGAGGATACTTGCAATTCAATAGCAACTTTTTCAAGAGAGATGGTAGGATCATTATAACGATGTTCTAGTATGGTCTTTGCTCTTCTAACAATAGGTGATATATTTATTTCATTTTCCATATAATCTCTGTATTCTTTATAAAACGAGGTAATATGGACATAGTCTTCCGCATTCTCTCTTGTATAAACTGTAATGTACATATTCCATTCTTTCTTAAAAATTTCTTCTATTCTTGCAGCAAAGTTAGAAGGGAAAACCTGCCATGCTAGAATACAAATGCTCCCCATGTCATCGTGGAAAAGGATAATATCGTAATCGGTAAAAACAGTTGTAATTCGTTCAATTAATTTTTTTTGATAAGATTCCTTCTCACTTTCTCCCATTAATTGTCTTTTCTCTAAATACTCCGTACTCGAAATAGCTAGAAATTGCTGTGGAATAGAGACAGGTAATTGCAAAAATCTTAATTGACTTTCTATCTCATCACTATGTAAATTTCCTAGTAACCATTCTCTACAAAACTCCATTTTTAAAGTAGACATATTTTTAGAAATTTGGGCGAAAGTATTACTCCATAAATGGTTTTGTTCTTTTCTTTTTACTAATTCTTCTTGAATTTTATTCAATATTACTTCCAGCTGATCAGGATCCACAGGTTTCAGTAAGTAATCAGAAACATGGAGTCTTACCGCTTCTTGAGCATATTTAAATTCATCATAGCCTGTAATAATAACAACTTGACAATGAGGTAATTCAGTTTTAACCTGTTGAATCACTTTTAAACCATTTACAATAGGCATATTAATATCTACTAATAAGATATCAACAGTATGCAAAATTGCCTTTTCTATTGCCTCTTCCCCATCCTCAGCTTCTGCCACCACTTCCATATTAAGACGATCCCAGTTAACAGAATATCGAATACCTTCGCGAATGATTGGTTCGTCATCTGCTATTAACACTTTCCATAATGAATCTGTCATACTTATACCCTCCCATTATGATTCCAATTATGTTTGAATAGGTAATTTAATGGTAACTTTAGTTCCTTTATCAGGCTGACTTTCTATCACAATTCCATAAATATCTCCATATGTTAACTTGATTCTTGCTTGAACATTCATCATTCCATACCCAAAGCTAACACTCTCTTTATTGTCATTAATAATGGCTAATGTTTTGAGTTCGTTATTTAATAATGTTAATTTTTCTTCTGGTATCCCTTTACCATCATCTGTTACGGTTAAACAAAGGAAATGCTCTCTTTCCTCTACCATAATGTCAATATAGCCAGGGCCTCTTCTTTCCTTAATACCATGGTAGATGGCATTCTCTACAATAGGTTGCAGTACTAATTTCAGTATTTTTAAATCTTGTAAAGTTGGATCCACTACTATCCTATAATTCAATTTATCTTGGTAGCGTGCCTTTTGAATCGTTAGATAGCTTTCTATATGCTTTATTTCTTCTTTCAGTAGAATAATATCTTTTCCCTTACTTAATCCAATTCGGAATAAAGAAGATAGAGAAGAAACAACTTTTGCTACATCCTCTGCTCCATGTTTTCGTGCCATCCAATTGATTGTATCTAACGTATTGTATAGAAAATGGGGCTTAATATGGGCCTGTAGGCTTCTTAATTCTGCTTCTCTCTTTTGCTTTTCTTGCACTTCCGTTAACTTCATTAGTTTATTAATTTTATACACCATATGATTAAATGTTTTTCCTAATTTACCTATCTCATCTCGTCGTTTTCCTTTGTATCTTATATTCATATTCCCATCTTCTACTTTTTTCATTAAAGACATAAGACGAACAATTGGATTAGATATAGAGTGAGAAAAATAATAGGCAGCTATTATCCCGATTAAGCAGAGAAAAAATACAAAGCTCATAAGGTAAATCTTAATTTCCTTCACTTCAGCCACAGATTCTTCTACATAAAATACGCCCACCGTTGTCCAATTTGTAAAGGGAGTTCGTTGAAATATGAACCCCATCTTTTCATTGTTTACTTTCTTTTGATAATAACCTGCTTCTTCACTAGTCAACACGGCATTTGGAATGGAAATCCTTCTATCCTTTTTATTCATTCTAGTAGAAAATAATTCATCCCCATTTTCATCTACTAGCATTAAATAGCCTGATAAGCCAAGTCGAACATTATTCATGGCCTCTCCTAAAACTCTTATCTTTAAATCAATTAAAATAACACCAATAACTTCCTGTGTTTCTCTATCTAGAATTGCTCTAACAACTGTTACTACCTCGTCATCTTTATAATTAATTTGACTAACAATATGTCTATTCTTTGGCTTTCCGATAATTTTAAATATTCCTTTATTCCTTACTGCTTCTTTATACCATTCTTCTTTTGTAAGATCCGTGTTGTCTTTAGCATAAAGTTCATTACTAATATATTGCCCTTCATTATTAGTAACAAAAATACCAGCAATTTCTGGATATAAAGATGTAAACCCTTGCATTTTTTGTCGAATAGAATACTCTTCCTCCGACTTCTGGTTTGATTCCCCTTTTTGATGAAAGAATGAGGTAATCTCCGAGTCTAAGGAAATTAAGTAGCTTACATTCTGAACATTGGTAATATAGGATTCAAATGTTGTATTTACTTGTTCAATTAATTGGAATGTATTTGTAGTTGCTTGTTCACCTAGTATTTTTTCAACTGTTAAACCTATCAATAATCCAAGACCAATGAATGGAAGGATACTAATTAATAAAAATAAGATAATTAGTTTCTTTCTAATAGAATAGTTATTTATGTTTATCAATTTGGAGAACATATTCATTAGCCTTTCGTTTATTTTGAGTATTCAGCATAATACTTATCCAGATTTTCTTTAGTTGCTATGGAGATTCCTGTATCTACATAGTCTGGCAATGGATGTGGTTGTCCACCTGAAAGCAATGAATCCTGATTTTGTTGAAATAAGAACTGTAATGACCAATATCCCATATTCCACGTTCCTTGTGCTAATGAGGCAGAAATGGCTCCTGAATCTATGTAATCTAATATTTGTTTATCTACATCAAAGCTAACTATCTTCAATTCTTTTTTTGATAGATTTGTAGCGGCATCGGCAACACCTACCCCACCATTTGCTTCTGTAGCAAATATTCCTTGAAGATCAGGATATTTTTTTAATAGTTCTTCAGCTAATTTTTTTGAAACAAGCTGATCGCCTTCTCCATTTAAAACCTCTATCACTTGAATATTAGGATACTTTGATTTCATCGTATCCGTAAACCCTTTTGTTCTTTCTTGATGGTTTAACTGATCAGGCAGAGTAATTACAGCTACCTGTCCTTGTTTCTTTATAAGTTTTGCTAATTGTTCAGCACCCTTTTCACCAGCTGCATAGTTATTGGTTCCTAAAAAAGCCTTCGCTTTACTTAAAGGAGCATCTGAATCAAATAAAACAACAGGAATACCTGCCTCTATCGCTTTATTAATTGTATCATTCAAGGCAGTGGGATTAATGGCAGACAAAGCAATTCCTGCTGGTTTTCTTGCTATCACTTGTTCTAATACAGTTATTTGTTCATGTGCATCATATTGTGCGCCACCACGATAGACTACTGATACATTTAATTCACTTGCAGCGTCTTCAAATCCTTTCAAAGCCTTTTTCCAGTAATCAATTCCTGCCTGAAAGGTCACCATGACATACTCATCCTTACTGGCCCCCTGCAAGCGCTCTCTATTTGTTGTACTATTAACAGTTAATCCATCTTTTACTTGATAGAAATAAAAAGCAACTAACATTAATAATAGAATATAAACAGGTATTAACTTCCTCACAAAAACACCTCATCTGGGGAAAAAAGTTATTTTTAATTATACCGTTTCTTTATATCCATGAGAAGAACTATAATCCTTATTAATGGAAAAAGAGATGTAGCTTATAAACTACATCTCTTTTCAAAGAATTATCGAGTTCTTACTATTTTTCAAGCATCTTGACTGATTCCTCCACACCTACAACATAATCAACTAATAGCCCATCTTTTACTTTTAACATAGTTGGTGTTCCGGTAATCTCTAGTTCACTAGCATTACTTGGTTTTTCGTTGGCATATGCGGTATTATGGGTAGCAATTATCTCCTTATTATCATTGATTTCAATAGACCATGAAACCATTTTATTCTGTTGGAAATCCTCTATATTAATACCATCCTTTAAGATTTCCTTATCACTCTCCACTTTCCCAATTACTTTGTCATATTTCTTATGATGTTCTTCCCAGTCGTACCACTTCTCCACATTTTTTTCATTTTGCATATCTACTACATATATAGGGTTACTTGCACTATAGACAAGAACATCCTTTTCTATTTCCTTACAATATGTACAAGTTGCTTGCCAAAAATATACAATATATTCCTTATCCTTTTGCTTAAATGTATTCTCTGCTGTTATTTTGGTTAAATCCTCCATAGATGGATGATCATTTCTGTTAATTTGCCAAACCACTAATAATACCACAAGAATAATAAATAAAAATATCGTACTTACTTTCTTTCCCACCTTCATACCATTCTCCTTTTCATGAATAATTTTCCCCTTATTTTAACTAGAAAGATAAGGGAATAATGGAATGGAAACCAACAAATTTGTGAATATTTACACAAGTTAATATTTACTAATTCGTTAAAAATTAAAAACAGTCCGTTCAATCTTACTAATTATCTATCCATTCACAAAATTCGTAATACCTATACCTCCTATGCTAAAATCAAATTATTAACAATAGGAGTTGAATAATCATGAAAGAAAATATCATTAATCGCTTTATTTCCTATGCAGTTGTCGATACACAATCTAATGAAAACAATGATGAATGCCCTTCAACAACTGGTCAATTAACACTTGCAAATCTTCTAGTCGAAGAGTTAAAGGAAATTGGCATGGAAGAAGTAACCATTGACGAAAATGGCTATGTAATGGCTACATTACCTAGTAATACAACTAAAACGGTACCAACAATTGGTTTTCTTGCCCATTTAGATACAGCAACAGACTTTACTGGTAAAAATGTTCGCCCTCAAAAAGTGGAAAAATATGATGGGAAAGATATTATTTTAAATAAAGATTTACATATCGTATTATCTCCAAAGGACTTCCCTGAATTAAAAAATTATGTAGGACATACGTTGATTACTACTGATGGTACTACCCTACTTGGTGCTGATAACAAAGCGGGAATTGCAGAAATTATGACGGCATTAATTTATCTAAAAGAACATTCTGAAATTAAGCATGGCAAGATTAGGGTAGCATTCACACCAGATGAAGAAATTGGAAGAGGTCCACATAAATTTGATGTAGAAAGATTTAATGCTGATTTTGCCTATACCGTTGACGGTGGACCTCTAGGTGAACTGCAATATGAAAGTTTTAATGCCGCCGCTGCAAAAATTACAGTTAGCGGGACAAATGTTCATCCAGGTACAGCCAAAGGAAAAATGGTAAACAGTATGAAAATAGCAATGGAATTACAAAGTAAATTACCAGCTGCTGAAGCTCCTGAAAAAACGGAAGGTTATGAAGGTTTTTATCATTTACTTTCTTTTACTGGAGATGTAGAAGAAACAAAGATGTATTACATTATACGTGATTTTGATCGTGCAGCTTTTGAGGATAAAAAAGGGTTTCTTCAAACTGTAGTAGTCGAATTAAATGAAAAATATGGTGCAGACACCATCAAATTAGAACTAAACGATCAATATTACAATATGCGTGAAAAAATCGAACCTGTAAGAGAAATTGTAGACGTAGCTTATCAAGCGATGGAAAACCTTGAAATTAAGCCAATTGTAGAACCAATTCGTGGAGGAACAGATGGATCACAACTTTCCTATATGGGTCTTCCTACTCCAAATATTTTTACTGGTGGAGAGAATTTCCATGGAAAATATGAATATATTTCTGCAGATAATATGGTGAAAGCTACAAATGTAATCGTAGAAATTGTCCGCTTATTTGAAGAGAAAGCTAAATAAACTCACACACACTTTATAGTATTTTACGAGAACTTGAAAAAGTAATTTATTCATTGGTTGGTTAGAACAAACGAATGCAATAGTTTCTAATCAACCTTTTACATTTAAAACATTACGTATGGTTTTGGTATGCATTTATTTCGTAAAACGAAACATATTTTGTACTTTTACTAGTTTAGTATATAATAGTAGTTCAGTGCCAAAATCCTTAACCTTTGGCGGAAACAATAGATTAGAGGAGTTTTGCAATGAACACAATTAGTAAGATGCAAGAAGAAGTTACACAAAATATAGAATTACATCACTATATATTAGAAACGTTTGGTCTTCAATCAAAGAAAAAAAGAGTACGCAAAAAACTATTTAAACAGTTAGTTTCCCAAGAAAACTTGCTTCAAAAGGTAGTTGCTGATTTTAATCAAGCAGATCAAGCAGAAGAAGAAGTTACTGCTCCATCAGCTTACATAGAGCTTAATAATCTTCCTGTTACTACCCTTTTAAAAATAGGTAAAGAATTCTTTAAAGAAGAAGAAAGTGTTCGATATTATTACAATAAAAATAAAGAAGCGTATTATAAAAATAAAGATGTTTTAGTTACTTGTATTACTACAAAATTTAAAGCAGCCGATTCTGAAACACAACAAGCTATTATTCATACATTATCCAAGTAACATTTTGATACCAGATTTTTCTAAGCATTGTAAGGGTGTCCCAAAAGAAAGAATTATGTACCAAATTATCTTTTTAGTATTAGAAATATTCACCACTTCTAAACCAAAAAGTATATGTGGATCATAACTTTTTTTGGGGATACCCTCTTCTTTTTGTTAGTTACTTTTCACTCCATAAATGATGAGACCAACTCCTGTTAGAATCCACATCATTTTTGTAAACGATAACTTATCTGTCATTCCCCATAATCCAATAAATGTAGTAGCTATTAAAATAAGTGGTCCTACAATGGCTAAAGAGCTATTAATAATAAGTGCTTTTTCCAATTCATTAGCTTTTGCCATTAATAATGCTGCAGTTATTTCGATACTTCCAGATATTAACCTTAATATGACCATTCCTAACACTGCTTTTTCTAGTATTGAAAACATATTTTCCTCCTATAAATATAAATACGCTTTATTATATGAAGGAAAAAGCTGGTATAGGACAACTTTAAAATCTATCACTCTTTAATACTTGTAAAATCAACAGTTAAATGGAAACCCTGGTTAATGGAAGCTTCCAAACAGGTAGGACAATATCCAAATTCCCCCTCAAATTTGTACCACTTTTCACATAGTAGGCATTTTTTATGTAAAATATTATTTATCATTAAATCATAGCCATAATAACGTAATTCTCTCTATTTTCATTTACTTCTCTCCCTTCCCTCTTTCATCCTCTGCTACAATATGCAGCATCATGAAATTAGTGAAAGGAAATTTTACAAAGGGCCAGTCCTAGTGGATTGACCCTATTCTTATTAATGTTGCTTGTTTGGTAATTGTGATTCAGGATGTCCTTTGCCCTTCTTTTTGTTCTTTTCTTGCTTTTTCTTGTTTTCTTTTAATTCTTCTACAAATTCATTTGTATCCATATCATGACCTCCTCCTAAAATGTATATCTTAATTTAACCAATATAGATAAATTCATTCGTTATTCCATTCTGTTTATTAAGTTAATACTTATGAGTTGTTAACTTGTTAGACAACAACCACTTTGGTATAATTTTCATGTACATAATGAATGAAGTTAATTTTGTGAAATATTTTTATGAAAGGGTGTTATGTTCATGATTAAAATTGCACCTTCTATTCTTTCTGCCGATTTCTCTAAGCTCGGAGATGAAATAAAAGATGTCGAAGCTGGTGGCGCTGATTATATTCATGTGGATGTAATGGACGGACACTTTGTACCAAATATTACAATCGGTCCACTTATTGTGGAGGCAATCCGCCCTACAACTAAATTACCATTAGATGTTCATTTAATGATTGAGAATCCTGATTCCTATATTCCACAATTTGCAAAAGCTGGTGCAGATATTATTACTGTTCATGTTGAAGCATGTAAACATCTTCATCGCACCATCCAACTGATAAAAGAGCAAGGTGTTAAGGCTGGTGTCGTGTTAAATCCGAGTACTCCAGTGGACACCATTAAACATATCATTGAAGATATCGAAATGGTGCTTCTCATGACCGTTAACCCTGGATTCGGGGGACAAGCCTTTATTCCAAGCGTTTTACCTAAGATTAAGGAAGTCCGTGAATTAGCTAATAAAGTAAATCCTTCTTTAGATATTGAAGTAGATGGTGGAATTAATACGGAAACTGCGCGTCTCGTAAAAGAAGCAGGTGCCAATGTGCTTGTCGCTGGATCTTTTATTTATAATAATCCAGATCGTAAAGAGGCAATTAAAGCAATTCGAGGTTAAAAATAAATAATTTTGAATCTACATTTAGTAGCTGATTAATCAGCTACTCTTTTTTTATCAAAAACCTAACAATTCTTACCTTATTATCAAATGGTTAGGAAGGAATTTAACATTATCCTCCACTTATTTCTATCTTTTTCCAATCATTTTTTAAATAAATCTCCTGTTTTTTATTTTCTTAAAATAATAATAATTCCTATTGTTTCCACTAATCTACCTTTATATTTTTAATTTTTTCCATTTAAAAAAATAATTTTGACAAATCTATTAACTATTAAGTATTATATTAAAATAACAGAGGAGGTTTAAGTATGTCAGATTTAAATAAACAGAAAATTGTGGACAGTGTTCCCCAAAAAGGTTTCTTCGGACACCCTAAAGGGTTATTCACACTTTTCTTTACAGAGTTTTGGGAAAGATTTTCCTATTACGGTATGCGAGCTATTCTCGTTTATTATATGTACTATGAAGTATCTAAAGGCGGACTTGGCGTTGACGAGGGATTAGCAATTGCTATTGTATCTATTTATGGTTCCCTAGTTTATATGTCTGGAATCATTGGTGGATGGTTCGCTGACAGAATATTTGGTACATCTAAAGCTGTCTTCTATGGCGGAATATTCATCATGCTTGGTCATATCGTGTTAGCATTGCCAGGTAGTGTTACTATGTTCTTCGTTTCCATGGTCTTGATTGTAATCGGAACAGGACTTTTAAAACCGAATGTATCTAGTATTGTAGGAGAAATATATCATCCTGATGATGCTCGTCGTGATGCAGGTTTCAGTATTTTCTATATGGGGATTAACCTTGGAGGATTCCTAGCACCTATCATCGTTGGTGAAATTGGAATGAATTATAATTTCCATCTAGGGTTTAGTATTGCAGCAATCGGAATGTTTGTTGGATTAATTCTTTTCCTTGTTACAAAAAAGAAAAATCTAGGTTTAGCTGGTACATCTGTTCCAAATCCTTTATCTAAACAAGAAAAGAAAAAAGTATTTACAGCGATTGGTGCCGGAATTATTATTATTGCTATCTTAATTGCTATTCTTATTCCATTAGGATACTTAACATTCGATTCATTCATCGCAATTGTCGGAATACTTGGTATTTTGATTCCAACTTTATACTTTATTGTGATGTATCGCAGTCCAAAAACAACTAAAGATGAGCGTTCTCGTTTAATAGCATATATTCCATTATTTATAGCGGCTGTTATGTTCTGGGCTATACAAGAACAAGGCTCTACAATCTTAGCAACATATGCAGATAAGAGAACACAATTAGATTTTGCTGGTTTTAGTATTTCACCTACTATTTTCCAATCTATTAATCCATTGTTCATCATTATATTTGCACCTGTATTCGCTTGGCTTTGGATCAAATTAGGAAATCGTCAACCTTCTGTTCCTAAGAAGTTTTCTATCGGATTATTATTTGGTGGCTTATCTTTTCTAATTATGATGCTACCAGCTTACTTAGGTGGAGAAGATACGTTAGTTAGTCCATTATGGCTAGTTCTAAGTTATTTCCTAGTAGTTATTGGAGAATTATGCTTATCTCCAGTTGGATTATCAGCAACAACAAAATTAGCACCAGCAGCCTTCTCTGCACAAACAATGAGCCTTTGGTTCTTATCTAGTGCAGCAGCTCAAGGTATAAATGCTCAAATTGCACCACTATTTACAAAAATATCAGAAATAACTTATTTTGGTATATTAGGTGGAACAGCAGTTGTATTGAGTATCATTCTATTCTTACTATCTCCTAAGATTCAACACATGATGAAAGGGATTAAGTAAGACATAATTTTAAAAGCTTTTCCAAAAGGGTCAAATCTCACAAAACATTATCCAATTAGTAGTTGTTAACTAAGCCATGTTACAAGAATGAAAAATTGGAATAAATGAATTGTGAGGTCTGACCTCTTTTTTTACTAATCCACTCTTAGATTCCTTTTTTCTATTTGCTTGTTTTTCAATGCTTCTGTAATTTTCTTTGCAAATAGAAAAGATTCCTCCTTATCTCCATGAATGCATATGGTATCTGCTTGAATATCTATCAATTCCCCCTGAACCGTTCTTACTTTTTTGTTTTGAATCATATTTAATACTTGTTGGATAGCTTGATCTACATCCTTGATTAAAGCATTTTTTTGACTTCTCGGAGTTAAGCTACCATCTATCTGATAGGTCCGATCAGCAAAGACCTCATTTGCTGTCTTTAATCCAATTTTTTGTCCTGCCTTAATGAGTTCACTTCCAGATAATCCATAAAGAATATAGTCTTTGTTCAGTTTATATACCGCTTTAGCAATGGCTTCAGCCAAACTTCTATCTTTTGCAGCCATATTGTATAGTGCACCATGTGGTTTAACGTGGTGCACTTGTGCTCCTTCTGTTCTAGCAATTGCCTCAAGTGCTCCAATCTGGTAGACCATCAAATCATATATATCTTCTGGAGACATGTTTATCTCTCTTCTTCCAAAACCAAGGAGATCTTGGAAACCTGGATGTGCACCAATGGACACATTATGTTTCATAGCAAGTGATACTGTTTTTCTCATAGTAGCTGGATCACCGGCATGAAAACCACAAGCTATATTGGCACTTGTTACATATGGTAATATATTTTCATCATTTCCCTTTTGAAAAAAACCAAAGCTCTCTCCCAGATCACAATTAAGGTCAATACTCCTCATAAATTATTCCTTCTCCTCCATAAGCTTTTGAAGAACACCCTTTGTTAGTATCCGTAAATAAAGTTCTCTTTCTATCCATTCCTTCTGTGCTTCTTCTAGTGCTATTTTTTTAAATTGAATACTATCTCCTGGCTTTTTTTGAGCCATTATACTTAAGTCAACGGAAGCGATGTAAGCTATTTTTGCATAACCACCTGTTGTTTGCCTATCTGCCATTAATACGATAGGATTTCCGTCACTTGGTAATTGAATAGTTCCTAAAGAAACTCCCTCAGATAAAAGCTCCTTCTTTGAATGAAGAGATAGCTTGTTACCATTTAATCGATATCCCATTCTATCTGAATTAGGAGAGATTCTAAACTCGTCCTTGAATAATTTTCTCTTGCTGTCTTTTGACATTAGGTAGAATTCTTTTCCCTCTATTAGTTGAATAAATGGTTTCTTATAATGTAGGAGCATTGATTCAGAAACGCACCAATCCATTTGCAATGTGGCATTTTCCCTTTTACAATATCTTGCTCCTATTAAAGATTTTTCTCCAATCAAAATCTCATCATCTGATTGAAGCGCTCTGCCCTTATAGCCCCCTAAGTTCCCTCTTAAATAGGTAGAGGAACTTTTCAATATAGACGTAACTGCTATTCCTCCAGAGACAGCTAAATACATTCTACATCCAAATTCAGCTATCCCAATAGATAACACACTTCCTGCCTTAATATAAATAGGTCTCCACATTGAAACTTTCCTATCATTAATAAATACTTGTGTTTGCGCTCCCCCTATTGCAATCAAACTATCTGTTTTGAATAATAGTTTAGCGCCAGTTAACGTCATTTCTAAAGTAGCTGCATTTTCTCTATTGCCTACTAGGATATTTACAAGCCTATGAGCATAATCATCCATCGCTCCACTTGGTGAAATTCCTAATTGCTGAAAACCATATCTTCCTAAATCTTGTACAGTAGTATGTAATCCCGGTTTTATCACTTTAATCATTTTCAGTGTACTCCCAATTGTTATATTCCTCTCGTGAAATTGGCATAAACTTTATATAATCACCAGCTTTTAATAGACTAGGATTTTTCTTATGAGGGTTAAAAAGTGTTAACGGAGTTCTTCCGATTATTTGCCATCCTCCAGGGGATTCAAGGGGATAAATACCTGTTTGCTTACCGGCAATTCCTACTGATCCTGCAGGGACTTTTATCGCAGGAGTTTTCTTTCTAGGTGTGGCAAGTTGTTCCGTCATGCCACCAATGTATGGAAACCCTGGTGAAAATCCAATCATATAAACCATGTATTTCCCCCTGCTATGTAGTTCAATGACTTCTTCTTCCGTCATATTATGATGAGTAGCGACAATGGCAATATCTGGACCAAATTCTCCTCCATAATGTACAGGAACTGTGATTGTTCGTTGATTTTTCTCTTCTGTATCTTGATTAGATGCAATTATTTTAGCTAACTGTATAGAAACTGCTTCATATGGACTTTTGAATGGTTCTATTTCATAAAAGTAATACAGATTATAAAATATAGTGATTGACGTAAATCCCGGAACATATTCTAATAACCATTTCGGTTTTAGCTTATTTAATTTGCCTATGATACTTTGTATTCGTAAATGAATCTCTTCGGTTATCTCCGTTCCAAATTCTACAAGAATACCTTGATCCCCTAATGGATGCATCTTATAATTCATAAACACACTCCTATCTCTCTCTATAGAAAATTCTATCTATACTTAAGTAAAACCTCCCTAGTAAACACAAAAAAATAGTCCGTAACAATCAATAGGTTAATACAGATCCGAAAACCTCTATTAATCACTGTTTGCTACGAACTACCTTTGTTATTAAATCAATTATTTTGAATCTCTTATTTTATCCATTTCATCTGCTACAAATTGAACCTGTGTTCCAACAATAACTTGTATACTATTTTTCCCAACGATATTAATACCTGGTACTCCTGTCGCTTTGATTTTATCTTTATTAACGACATTCATATCCTTTACTTCAATTCGAAGTCGAGTGACACAGTTATCAACAGAAGTTACGTTCTCATCTCCACCAAGGCCTGCGTAAATTTCAGCTGCCATGGCAGCAAACTTGTTATCAGATGAAGTTACTTCGGTTTGACTTACCTCCATAAGGTCATCATCTTCTCTTCCAGGTGTTTTAAAATTAAACTTCGTAATTAAGAAGCGGAAAAGGGTATAATAAATCACTGCAAATACTAAACCTTGAATTATAATCATGAACGGTTTATTGGCAAGTGGTAAATTATAGCTTAATAAATAGTCAATTAACCCTCCACTAAAAGCAAATCCTGCTGTCCAGTGAAAACTTGCAGCAATAAATAGAGATAAACCAGTTAAAAGTGCATGAACGGCATATAGTGCTGGAGCAGCAAACATAAAAGCAAACTCAATCGGTTCTGTTACTCCCGTAACAAATGCTGCAAC
>DATMFU010000167.1:0-4857 GCA_035556015.1 Niallia sp.
TATGTCTTCTCCTTCCTCCTTAACTTGCATGAATATATTATTAGGTACAAACCTTAATCTATCCTTAAGATTTTAAAGAAACTATTAATTTCGTTTTACCTAGTAATAAAATAAAAGAAGGATAATTCTATATAGCATATTATTAATAATTTATTAATAGAGGAAAGTAATAGGAAGATGATTTTTAAAGGAATTGTTAAGGTTTATTGTCCATAATGGTAGTAAGAAGGAAGAAAGGAGAAATAGAAATGAACTTTTCAACATATAAAAAGCTTGCAATGCCTATTTGTTGTTCCTTATTTTTATTTGCATGTAGTAATGATAATAATAGTAGCTCGGAAACTAGCAAAACAAATTCAATTAGTGATATAGATGTAAGTGCATATATTAGTAAAAATATAAGTTTTGATGAAGATGATCTGGAAACAGAATGGGAAAATGAGAATCCAACCTATATTACATTAGACGGTAATAAAATATCTTATGATAAATCAGATTCTGTTTTAGCCTCAGGTTCTACCCTGACCATACGTTCTGGAGGAGTGTATGTACTAAGTGGGGAATTAGAAGATGGACAAATAGTAATTAATGCTCCTGATACAGGCACGGTGAAATTAGTATTAAATGGCGTAACGATAAATAATAGCAAATCTACAGCTATTTTTGTAAAAGAAGCAGAAAATACAATTATTACATTGGCTGATGGTACAGTTAATTCAGTAGCTGATGGCAAAAAGTATAAAGAAAATGATGGGTCAGGTGAACCAAATGCCCCTATCTTTAGTAAGGATGACCTTACTATTAATGGAGGAGGTTCCTTAGAAGTAACAGGGAACTATGATAATGGGATTGTATCTAAAGATGATCTTCGAATAGTAAGTGGTAATATAAAAGTGAAAGCAGTAGATGATGGAGTTTTAGGAAGAGATTTAGTTGCCATTAAAAAAGGAACATTTGATATCAATGTCGGAGGAGATGGAATAAAATCAACGAATCCGAATAAAGAAAAAGGCATTATATCAATAGAATCAGGTACCTTTGATATTACCTCTGGAACAGATGGTATTCAAGCAGAGTCTTCGCTCTATATAGCGGGAGGGAAGTTTACTATTAATGCAGGTGGTGGAAGTCCAGAAACAATTCAAGTTCAAGATGAAATGATGGGAGGACAGCCTTGGGGAGATAATTCCGTAACAGATACAGAAGAGGAAGATACGCCAAGTACAAGAGGAATAAAAGCAAATGTAGATATGGCAATAGGTGGTGGTACATTTGAAATTGATGCACTTGAAGACGGACTAAAGAGTGATGGTAATGTAATAATAATGGATGGAGAAATAACCATTGCTACAGGTGATGATGGAATAGATGCAGTAGATAATGTCTATATAGCAGATGGTACGGTTAACGTAACAAAAAGCTATGAAGGCTTAGAAGCTGCAAAGATTACGATAAATGGTGGAGAAATTAGTCTAGTTACAAGCGATGATGGCATTAATGCAAGTGAAGGAACAACTAGTGAGCAGCCCGCTGGTGGCGGAATGGGTATGGGAATGGAATCTGAAGGGAATGCATTGCTAACCATTAATGGTGGTACTATTTATGTAGATGCCGGTGGGGACGGTCTAGATGCGAATGGTTCAATAGAAGTAACTGGAGGTACGACTATTGTTAATGGTCCTACAAATAATGGAAATGGTTCTTTAGATTATGATAAAACGCTAAATATTAGTGGTGGAATTTTAATTGCAGCAGGCAGTTCAGGAATGGCCCAAGCAACTTCTGATACCTCAAAGCAAAATTCAATCATGATGACTTTTCCGGAAGTCCAAAGTGGAGGAACCCTTATTCATTTAGAAGATAGTGATGGAAACACAATTGCTACATTTGCTCCAGAAAAGGATTATCAGTCAGTAGTAATTAGTACACCAGATATAAATAAAGATACTACCTATTCCTTATATTCTGGTGGAAGGACGCAAGAGGGAGAAAGTAATGGATTATCTTTTGGAACCTATGAACAGGGAAAAAAGATAGTAGAATTTGTTGTTTCTGATACAGTCACTTACGTAGATGAATCAGGAGTGACAGAAGCTCCAACTAATCAAATGGGTGGCCCTGGTGGTGGCCCCGGTGGCCAAGAAAATCCTCCAAGTGGAGGATTTGGAAAAGGTCAAGGAGGACCACCTCCAAGTGGAGATTTTGAGGGAGACCAGGGAGGACCCCCTCCGGAAGGAATGCCAAATAGAGATTCATCAAGTGAAGCTACCCCTCCGTCTTCTTAACAGTATTAATTCTTTTTATGCGTAATTTAATAGTATAATTCTAAACTCATATGGAAATAGAAAAACAGATGAAGTGTTCGTACATTTCATCTGTTTTATGTTCTATTAAGATGTACTTTATGGCTTCAAATCTCACTAAATAAAGGTAAAATACTTTTTTGCTTGCGGAGGAAAGACACTAAATGTTTTAAGTAATACCCAGTTTCTATGGTTAAGTTGCTGACCAACGGTGCAATGAAGAATTAAACCAGCGTAATTATCCAACATAGGGAAATAGGATAATCTATAACTTTTATTTGTATAGAGATTTAATAAGGTTATAACATTATATTCTATATTTTTTATTTCAAATAGACCACTATCTATTGTATTACATTCTTTTAGTAACTGATTTAGACGTTTTTTATCGGATGAGTAGTTCCAATCTGTTTGAAAGTAAGAAGGGTACATTTTTAAGAAAAAATCTAAGAATAATTCTTCGCATAAGCTTAATTCAGCAAGCTGATCTTTGTAGGAAATAAGATGGTTTACCCAATTTGTTTGTTCTTTTTTATCTAGCCAATAAGCAAATTTTTTAAATTCTACGAGGAAAGAGGATATGCTATCTTTATCTTCGGTAACTTTTATCTTAGAAGGAAGGAATAAGAAGAGGAGTTTTTCTAGAAAGGAAGTTTTACATTCTATCCAGCTGGAAGGTATGTTACCTTCTAAGTAATCTGTTAAATAGCTAGAAAAGATTCTCAAAAATTCATTTCTTTTCTTATCTGATATGGCTAATTTCTTATAGGCAATAAGATCGTCACCATAGTATTCAAATAAAGCTTGATTCTTCATGTTAAAAGCGGAACTTATTTCGATTTTTTTTAGAAATTCGTTTCTAGTCTGTTGTGTTCCATTGAGAGGAATTAACTTAATTTTAGTGGAGAGTTTCTTGGTGTTAGAAAAGTGGGGAATGTTTTTCATATTAAAGTCAACCTTTCTAATATTTGATGTTGTTAAAGCGAGGATTAAAGGGGGTTATTTGTATTATAGCTAGATTGCAAGTATCTGTCATCTTTTTTTATAATTAAGGTGTACTGTAGAGATTATAGAGATTAATGGTGAAAGGACTTTGTACAAAAACTAATATATTTGTTTGGTATTGCTTGAATATTTATTATAAATGGAGGGAACCTCCAAGTGAAGCTAAGAGGAGGTTCCTAGTTTGTTAACTATTTTAGAAAACCTTATCTCCATTAAAGATAGAGTTTTTCACAATAACATAATCTACGTTACGGATAGCATCTAATTTTTTACCACCTGCGTAGGAGATAGAAGATTGAAGATCTTGCTCCATTTCTGTCAATGTATCTTGTAAGGAGCCTTTATGTTCTACATACATTTTTTTACCTTCCACGTTTTTCTTTTCGCCTTTTTGGAATTCAGATGCAGAACCAAAGTATTCTTTGTATAGCTTCCCATCCTTTTCAAATGTTTCACCAGGAGATTCTTCATGACCTGCAAAAAGAGAACCAATCATAACCATGGAAGCACCAAAGCGTATTGATTTTGCAATATCACCATTTGTACGGATTCCACCGTCTGCAATAATTGGCTTGCTAGCTGCTTTTGCACACCAGCGAAGTGCTGCTAATTGCCAGCCTCCTGTTCCAAAACCTGTTTTAATTTTGGTAATGCAGACCTTACCAGGTCCAATACCAACTTTTGTTGCATCAGCGCCTGCATTTTCTAATTCTCTTACTGCTTCTGGAGTTCCAACATTTCCTGCAATGACAAAGCTCTTCGGTAGATAGCTTTTTATATGTTTAATCATAGAAATTACAGCATTAGAGTGTCCGTGAGCGATATCGATTGTAATAAATTCAGGAACTAGGTTTTGTTCAGCTAAATGTTTTACAAAATCATATTCTTCTCTTTTCACACCAACACTAATAGATGCAATTAGCTCACGTGAATGCATATCGCGGATAAATGCTTCACGTGTTTCTGGATGGAAACGATGCATAATATAGAAATAGCCATTTTCAGCTAAATAAGTTGCCACTTTTTCATCAATAATAGTTTGCATATTGGCAGGTACTACTGGAAGTTTAAAAGTATAACCTCCAAGACTTACTGTTGTATCACATTCTGAACGGCTATCTACAATACATTTAGCCGGAATTAATTGTATATCCTCGTAATCAAACACGTTATCCATTGAAATACACTCCCAAATACGAATATTATAGCCGAAGTTAATAAATAATGTTCGACCATTAGGTACTTTACATTATTTTTCAGAAGATGTCAAAGGTTTTAGATTTTATTTTTTGAAGCGTTACCAAAAAATATTCATTGTGAGGTATTGTTCTATCTATAGAAAAAGCGCCTTGCAAGTGCAAGACGCGCTTTCATCTATTTAATTCAATTTAGAGGAGGTTAAAGTAGCAACTAGAATATATCGTTCTGGTGCATCTCCAATATAATAAAATGGGTAGCAGGTAGTAACAGTCAGAGTAGCAGTTGGTTTAGGGACTATAACCGAGCGATCATTTTTCTCGACAATACGGACATTTTTGACTTTGTAAGT
>DATMFU010000168.1:0-4099 GCA_035556015.1 Niallia sp.
ATGTTGGTATGGGCTGGGCACCTTCAAATCTACTGGGAAAACAAGTTCTAATTCTCGGTACTCAAGGTGGAATCAGGAATCATGATGGTACTCCAATTGCATTAGGCTATCATACTGGGCACTGGGAAATAGGTTTATTGATGAAGGCATCAGCCCAAGAGATTAGTAGACAAGGTGGCGTGCCCTTTGCAGGTTTCGTAAGTGATCCATGTGATGGTCGCTCCCAAGGAACTACTGGTATGTTTGACTCACTGCCTTTTCGAAATGATGCGGCTATAGTTTATCGAAGATTAATTCGTTCATTGCCTACTCGCAGAGCAATTATCGGAGTAGCTACATGTGATAAAGGTCTTCCAGCAATGATGGTAGCTCTGGCATCAATGCATGACTTGCCAACTATCATTGTTCCTGGAGGTGTTACTCTTCCACCTACAAATGGAGAAGATGCAGGCAAGATTCAAACAATTGGGGCAAGATACGCAAATAACGAAATTACTTTGCAAGAAGCTGCTGATCTCGGATGTCGTGCTTGTGCTACCCCAGGAGGAGGATGCCAATTTCTTGGGACAGCTGGTACCTCTCAAGTTGTTGCGGAAGCTGTTGGAATGGCTTTACCCCACTCAGCACTAGCACCTTCAGGCCAGTCAGTATGGATGGAGATGGCTAAGCAATCAGCACGTGCGGCTTTAGAAATGGAGAAGAAAAAGATTTTCACCAAAGATATAATTACAGATAAAGCTATAGAGAATGCTATGGTCATTCATGCAGCTTTCGGGGGTTCAACAAATTTATTACTTCATATTCCAGCAATTGCTCATGCAGCTAATTGTAAGATACCTACCGTTGAAGATTGGACTAGAATCAATAAAAAAGTTCCTCGTTTGGTCGATGTACTACCAAACGGTCCTGTAGGCCATACAACTGTTAAGGTATTCTTAGCAGGTGGAGTACCGGAGGTGATGCTTCATTTGAGAAAATTAGGTGTTTTGCATGAAGATGTACTAACAGTTACTGGAGAAACTCTTGGTTCAAACCTCGATTGGTGGGAAAAATCAGAAAGACGTGCAATCATGAAAAAACAATTGTTAGAAGCTGATGGAATCAATCCTGATGATATTATTATGGATCCAGCCAAAGCAAAAGAAAAAGGTCTAACTTCCACAGTTACATTCCCGAAAGGAAATATTGCCCCTGAAGGATCAGTAATTAAATCAACTTCTATTGATCCATCTGTGGTAGGAGAAGATGGAGTATATCGACATATAGGAAAAGCAAAGGTCTTTACTTCAGAAAAAGCAGCCATAAAATCGATTAAAACAGGAGGCATAGAAGCAGGAGATATAATGGTGGTTATGGGCGGTGGTCCTTCAGGAACCGGAATGGAGGAAACATATCAATTAACATCGGCACTAAAACATTTGTCTTTTGGAAAACATGTCTCCTTACTTACAGACGCGCGTTTCTCTGGTGTTTCTACTGGTGCATGTATCGGACATATTGGACCTGAGGCATTAGCTGGGGGACCAATTGGAAAATTGCGTGATGGAGACATAATTGAAATCATTATTGACCGTAATCAATTAGTGGGTTCAGTTAATTTTGTTGGAACTGAGAATACAAGACTTTCTTTAGAAAAAGCAACTAAAGCCTTACAAGAACGTGACCTTCACCCAGAGCTAAAACCTGATCCAGGTCTTCCAGATGATACTCGTTTGTGGGCTGCGCTTCAATCAGTCAGTGGAGGAACATGGCGTGGAAATATCTATGACACAGATCGAATTATTGAGGTTCTAAAAGCAGGCGCAGAAGCATTAGACAAAGAAAAAACATTAGTACAGAATTAACCTATTAATATTAATTTAATTTAGGGACTTAATTGAAAGCGTTTACCAAAGGGCGTTTTTTCGAATAATTGTACTTTATGACTAGTAAACAAAATAGCATAAGCGTCCTAGAGTTACTTACTAATTAAAATATAAAATTAGTGTTTCAATAAGTGGAGCAAGTAAAAATATTTTAATTATTTTTTGGAGGTATATCATGCCATTATTTATAGTAGCGATTGGGATTATTCTGTTGCTAATTTTGATTACTGGATTTAAATTAAATACATTTGTTTCATTGATAATTGTATCTTTTGTTGTATCTTTAGCACTTGGAATGCCTATGGAAAAGGTTGTCACATCCATTGAAGCTGGATTAGGAGGTACACTTGGTCATATAGCCTTAATATTTGGACTTGGTGCAATGCTTGGTAGATTAATTGCTGACGCAGGGGGAGCTCAGCGTATCGCCATGACTCTAATTAACAAATTTGGAGAAAAAAGAATTCAGTGGGCTGTTGTAGTTGCTTCGTTTATTGTAGGTATAGCTTTATTTTTTGAAGTAGGATTAGTTTTATTAATCCCAATTGTATTTTCGATTGCGAAAGAATTAAGAGCCTCTATCTTGCACTTAGGTATTCCTATGGCTGCAGCTTTATTAGCAACTCATAGTTTCCTTCCCCCACACCCAGGACCAACAGTCATAGCTGGTGAGTATGGTGCTGACATTGGATTAGTTTTACTCTACGGTATTATTGTTGCAATACCAACCGTCATTATAGCAGGTCCTCTATATACTAAGATGGCTAAAAAAATCGTACCTGATGCATTCAAGAAGACGGGTAATATAGCTTCTTTAGGTGAACAAAAAACGTTCAAACTTAACGAAACACCAGGTTTCGGCATAAGCGTATTAACTGCAATGTTTCCTGTTTTATTAATGTCTATATCTACAATTCTTGATATGATTCAAAAATCAGTAGGATTTGAAGATGATACAACGATTGAAATAATTCGTCTTATAGGAAACCCTTCATCTGCAATGTTGATATCTTTAATTCTTGCATTTTATACAATGGGAATAGCAAGAAATACTCCTATAAAAGAAGTTATGAACTCTTGTACATCATCAATTGCTGCAATTGGTATGATGCTATTAATTATTGGAGGTGGGGGTGCCTTCAAGCAAGTACTAATTGATGGTGGTGTAGGAGATTATGTAGCAGAATTGTTTAAAGGAACTTCAATGTCACCTATCATACTTGCTTGGGTAGTTGCTGCGTTATTACGTATCTCTTTAGGGTCAGCCACAGTTGCGGCTATATCCACTGCAGGATTAGTTATTCCAATGCTGTCTCAATACGATGCTAATTTAGCCTTAGTAACTCTTGCAACTGGAGCGGGAAGTGCAATTTGCTCACATGTTAATGATGCAGGATTTTGGATGATTAAAGAATATTTCGGGTTAAGTATGAAAGAAACATTTTCAACATGGACAATACTTTCCACTATTACTTCCATAGCCGGATTAGGGTTCATTTTGTTATTAGACGCATCCTTAATTATCTCAATGATATCAACAGTTTTTATTAGCATAGTAGCAATATATTTCAGTGTTTTTTACCAACCTTTCAAGCAACCCAAAGATAAAAACGATGTTTTGGATGTATAAAGGCATAGAGTCTTCAAGAAAATAAAAGGCTAAAAAAGGCAGCCACATATGTGGCTGCCTTTTCAGCAGAATTGTATAACTAGACTATACGTTTAATTACCTTTACTTTATAATCCAATATCAGTTGTTATACTAGTTTTGCTCATATTCAATATCTCTCTGTGTAGAAGGAATAATCCATCGTTTCCTTGTAGATAAGGAAACCATTTGGATTGTTTTATAAATGCCTGCCTCTTTATGTTATATAAACAAACGATACTCATATACATTTATTGAATGGCTTTTTTAAACTTGTCACGAAATAAAACATAATTCGATAAAGAGTACATAGGAGGAAAAAACATGTTTGTTCATATAGTTCAACCTGGTGATACCCTGTCTTCAATAAGCAGCAGATATGATTATCCCATTGCGCAGCTTAGGAGAGTAAATGGGTTAGAAGAACCAAATATTGTTCCAGGTCAAGCCTTACTTATAGCTTCTTATGTGTACACAGTTCAACCGGGTGATACGATGCGGAGTATTGCTAAAAAAGCTTATGTATCTCTAGAACAATTAAAAAGGGCTAATCCGTCAGCCCATTATCATTATTTGCAGGTAGGAA
>DATMFU010000169.1:0-11625 GCA_035556015.1 Niallia sp.
TCCGTTATTCTCTCTATAATCTCTTGGAGTTTATACCCCTCATTAGCCATTTTGGCGGCTTCAATAACCTGAAAAGAAAGTCCCTTAGAAATATATTGTGAATCAATAACAGTCACGTTTGCTTTCGTTAGAGAACTAGCATATTTGGCTGATTCAACAGTACCACTCATCCCACCCGTCATATGAATAGATATAATGTCATATCCTAAATCTGCTAACTCGTCGTATTTTTCAACTAATAATCCTGTTGAAGGTTGTGAACTTTTTGGCAATTCATCTGAAGAGCTCATTAAATCAATAAATTCTTTGGGACTAATATCTCTTCTATCTAAATAGGATTGGCCATTTATATAGATGGACAAAGGTACTACTTCAATGCCGTACTGATCAAGAAGTTCCTGGGAAAGATCCACAGTTGAGTCTGTAACAATTTTAATTTTGGTCATTTTACACTTCCTATATTAATCATTCATATTAAATTATTATTAAGCGCTTTCTAAAATCTAACTATATTTTATTATTTTATACCTATTCATAATTTTTTAAATAAAATATTACCTTCACTATAACATATTTTATTGTTCTAGTAACCTATAAATAAGGGGGAATAATGGACCATTCCCTATATGATGAGTTAATAAACAAAAAAGCATAATTAACAGCTTAACACCGTTAACTATGCGAAGTTCCTGCTATTTTACTTAAACCAATAAATGGAACAGATTAGAATCCTTATTAAGCTCTGTATAAGGGAATCCCTTTTTATCCATTCTTGCGATTAAATCTTTATAATCTTCTTTATTTTTCAATTCCAAGCCTACTAATGCTGGACCATTTTCTTTATTATTCTTTTTTGTATATTCAAATCTAGTTATGTCATCATCTGGACCTAGAACCTCATCTAGAAATTCTCTTAATGCTCCAGCTCTTTGTGGAAAATTAACAATAAAATGATATAACAATCCTTCATAGAGTAAAGATCTTTCCTTTATTTCTTGCATTCTATCTATATCATTATTTCCACCACTGATAACAACGACAATATTTTTCCCTTTAATTTCCTCTTTATAAAAATCCAGTGCTGCTACAGGTAAAGCTCCTGCAGGTTCTGCTACTATAGCATGTTCATTATATAGTGAAAGGATGGAAGTACAAACCTTCCCTTCCGGAACAAGGACAATATCATCAATATAGTCTCTACAGATTTCAAAATTCTTTTGTCCTACACTTTTCACTGCTGCTCCATCAACAAAACTCTCAATTTTATTAAGGGTAATAACCTTATCCTGTGAAATGGATTCTTTCATGGAAGGAGCACCAGTTGGTTCGACTCCTATCATTTTTGTTTTCGGAGATACACTTTTAATATATGTGCTTAGACCTGCCATCAATCCTCCACCACCGATACTTGCAAAACAGTAGTCAATAGGAAGATCCATATCATTCATAATCTCAATTGCAATTGTTCCTTGTCCTGCAATTACATTCTCATCATTAAAAGGATGAATAAATGCTCGTTGCTCTGCTTCAGCACATGCCACTGCCTCCACATAAGAATCATCAAAAGTATCGCCAACAAGTACAATTTCCACATTATCTTTTCCAAACATTTTAACCTGTCTTACTTTTTGCTTCGGTGTTGTTGCAGGCATAAATATTTTTCCATGAACATCTAAATAACGGCATGAATATGCTACCCCTTGTGCATGATTGCCAGCACTTGCGCAAACTACTCCATTATTCATTTTTTCTTTATCAAGCATTTTCATGGAATAAAATGCTCCTCTTAGCTTAAATGATCGTACATGTTGTAAATCTTCTCTCTTGATAAAAACATTGCAATCGTATTTTTCGGATAATCGATCATTTTTTTGTAATGGTGTATGGGCCACTATATCTTTAATTTGCTGGTAGGCAATAATAATATCCTCCAATTGCACCCATTTTTTCATTACATTTTGTTCCATATCCACGCCTCTTTTCTAACTTATTAATTTGTACATTATATCATGAATTTTCAAATTTTCCTTAGATTATTTTAAATTTTCTATTTTTTAAAAATGTTTAAATTTTGAATGCGTAAAATTTTTTACCTAACATACATGTTTGTGTTTATTTCAGAATTCCATTACAATTAGATAGAAAGAGGTGGAATTGAATTAATGAACTTCTCCATAAAAGACTTTTCTGTTAAAGAAGAAATTGCCAACAGTATTACACATGGAATAGGATTTCTTTTAAGTATTCCAGCGTTAATTATGTTAATTATCTATGCAGCTGAAACTGATAATCCATGGCGAATTGTTAGTTTTACTATATTTGGTACAACAATGATTATTCTTTATCTTTGTTCAACTTTATTACACAGTATTAGCCATGAAAAAATAAAAAATCTATTTGAAATATTGGATCATTCCTCTATTTATCTTTTAATAGCAGGAACTTATACTCCTTTTGTCTTAGTTGCCATTAGAGGACCACTAGGATGGACTTTATTTGGAATATCCTGGGGATTAGCGATTTGTGGTATTATTTTCAAATGTTATTTTGTAAAGAAATTTATCGTTACATCAACAATTTTATATGTAATCATGGGATGGCTTATTGTAATGGCAATAGTACCGCTCTATCATGCAATAGGTCGAACAGGATTTGTTTTTCTTATACTTGGTGGATTATTATATACAGTAGGTAGCATATTTTATGTTTTTCAGAAAATTCCATACTTCCATGCTATATGGCATCTTTTCGTTTTAGCTGGAAGTGCTATGATGTATATTTGTGTATTACTTTATGTTTAACATTTTACTAAAAAAAGGATTGATGCTCTAAAAAGCATCAATCCTTTTTTAAATCTCTATCATAAACATAGAAAGTATAATTATAAATGTTCTTGCTATCTTGGATTCCTTTTTGTTCCTTAATTAGATTCCATTTTTCTAAATCGACAGTCGGAAAATAAGTATCACCATCAAATTCTTCCTCAATTAACGTGATATAGAGGCGATCAATGATATCCATCGTTTCTTTAAAAATTTCTGCTCCACCTATAATGAAAATTTCTTTATCATTATGTGATTTACTCCAAACCTTTAATTCATCAATTGAATGTAAAATGGTGCATCCATCACACTCGTAATTTCTATCTCTTGTGATTATTACATTTTCTCTATTAGGTAAATTTCTACCAATAGAATCCCTCGTTTTTCTTCCCATAACTATTGGATGATTGGTTGTAACTTCTTTAAAATATTTTAAATCAGCTGGTAAATGCCAAGGCAATTGATTATTCTTCCCAATTACACCATTGGAATCCATAGCAACAATTAAGGAAATCATACACTGACTTCTCCTTTAATATGTGGATGTGCTTCATAGTTCATTATTTCAAAATCTTCGTATTTAAAAGAGAATATATCCTTAACCTCTTTGTTAATCTTTAATTGTGGTAATGGTTTAGGTTCTCTTTTAAGTTGCAATTTCACTTGTTCTATATGATTGGTATATATATGTGCATCTCCTAATGTATGAATGAATTCACCCACTTCTAAATCACATACTTGTGCTACCATATAGGTTAGTAAGGCATAGGAAGCAATATTAAAGGGAACTCCTAAGAAAACATCTCCAGAACGCTGATATAACTGGCAGGAAAGCTTTCCGTTCGCTACATAAAATTGAAATAGGCAGTGACATGGTGGAAGTGCCATTTTTTCTATTTCCGCTACATTCCATGCACTAACGATCAATCTCCTTGAGTCAGGATTTGTTTTAATTGTATGAATAAGATTACTTATCTGATCTATGGTTTCCCCTTGAGGTCCTGTCCATGAGCGCCATTGATGACCATATACAGGTCCTAGATTTCCATTTTCATCTGCCCATTCATTCCATATTCTAACATTATTATCTTGTAAATACTTTATGTTGGTATCTCCATTTAAAAACCAAAGTAATTCATGAATAATCGAGCGCAAATGCAACTTTTTCGTTGTAATTAAAGGAAATCCTTCCTCTAGATTAAATCTCATTTGGTATCCAAATGTACTAATTGTACCTGTCCCTGTTCTATCCTCTTTTTTTACACCAACATTTAAGATATGTTCGCATAATTCTAAATATTGTTTCAACCTTTACACCTACTTATATCATTTAATAGATTTAATATAATTATACGTTTTAGGAGCATATTTTAATAATCTTGCATTCTCCTTGCCGCCAACATAATACATAGCAAATGCTTCAGCAAAATATTCTTCCGCATAGTCTAAAAAATATGCTCTGTCAGGAAACAGCCTGAATTTTTCTTCATTCCATATTTTTTGAAATTTCTTTTTGCTACTAGCATTATTTAAAAGCTTATAATCAATAGAATGTGCTAACTCATGGAATTCAAGATTCACTGAGCTATGACCCATCCCTTTTTTACTAGCACCTATTTTCACTAAAACGATTCTTCCACCACCAATGCCTGGCACATCATCCCATGTTTTGTTCGATGTATAACCTCTTGGAATAATGCCTGCATATTGTTTCGCTGACTCATTTTCTGTTAATTTACCAGTAAACAACTTCACTTTTATGCCTTTTAACTCAACCTTTTGTAAAAGGGAGGAAGGTAATGTATTTAATCTCTCAATAATAGTTGCAGCTTCTGTTTGATTAAAATTTTGTTTTGGAAGAATAATAATATTTTTTAAGTTTTCTTTCGCTTCCTTTGATACACTTGCACTTACTATGGATATAGCTGACATATCTTTTAAAAATACACCATCATTAGGAAGTTGGGATGTCCCCATCAAGATACTAACTGCTCCAACCATAAAAAGAGGTGCTAACTTCTTTAGTCTTTTCATTTTAAACTCTCCCTACCATTCTCTGTTGTAATTTTTTATGTTTGGTAGAGCAAAATTATAGAATCTATTAAATTATACCATAAAATAATAGAGTAAAAGTTAGCATGTTTTTACAGTATAAAACCATCTTGAAAAGCAAAAAGGAATTGTTCCTTCTTGTAAATTTCAAGATGGTGTCTATTTGTACCTATATTACTAGCTTTAATTACACATCTAGTCCATAATTTCTACATAATGCAGCAAGTCCCCCAGAAAAACCACTGCCTATTGCATTAAATTTCCAATCACCATTATGTTTATATAACTCACAAACAACTACTGCTGTTTCTACAGAAAAGTCTTCTCCTAAGTCAAAGCGAAGTATTTCATTATTATTATCTTCATTTACTACACGGACAAAAGCATTGGATACTTGACCAAAGTTCTGATTTCTCAATTCACCGTCATGAATAGTTACAGTAATACCAATCTTACTTATATGGGAAGGTATCTTAGTGAAGTCGATAATTATTTGTTCATCGTCCCCATCTCCTTCACCTGTACGGTTGTCACCTGTATGTTCTACAGCTCCGCTAGAGTGCACCAAATTATTATAGAAAATAAAATCTCCATCATTTATTACTTTTCCATTTTCATTGGCTAAAAAAGCAGACGCATCGAGGTCAAAATTATTGCCTCCATCATAATGATTGATATCCCATCCTAATCCAATGATTGCTCTTGTTAACCCAGGGTTTGTTTTTGTTAAGTCAATTCTTTGTCCTTTAGCTAGATTTATACTCATGTTTTTTCCTCCTTTTTAGGTGAAATTATATGAAAATATATATTAAGAATAAGATTTAACTACTTCACCAAGTGAACCTGCGTTTGTACCAGTTCCAACAGCTGCAAATTTCCAATCACTACCGTTTCTGTATAATTCCCCTACTATTAAACTTGTTTTACTATTATAATCATCTGTTAAATTATAGTGAAGTAACGTTTGATTAGTAAGAGGATTAACAATACGGATAAAGGCATTTTTAATCATGCCAAAATGTTGTCTTCTTTTTACTGCATCATAAATATTAACTACGAATACTAATTTATGAATATGGGAAGGAACTCTTGATAAATCGATGTGGATTTGCTCATCGTCCCCATCTCCATCACCAGTAAGGTTGTCTCCAGAATGTTGTACACTACCGTCTTTGCTTTTAAGATTACCAAAGTATATAACATCACTGTTATTTTGTAATTTATCTTGTTCATTTAACATGATAACGGATGCATCACAGTCAACATTTGCTGTTGCTCCTCCACCAAAAAGAGAACCAAAAAGGCCGCCTGATTTCTGTTGTTGAACAGGATCCCATCCTAATCCTACTAATATCTTGCTTAAACCTGGATTACCTTTTGTTAAATCAACTCTTTGTCCTTTTTGCAAATTGATCGCCATTTTAACACTCCTATGTATTTAGTATTAGTGATAATCTATTAGTTAAATTCAAGCAGAACAAGTTTCATTACTCGTATTTGTATTCATACCTGTCCTGCTTTTATTTACTGGTCAAAAAACATCTAATTATCCTTTTAGTTTCATTTGCTTAAAATTATTTTGTAACTGCTCTAGTTTTTTTGTTCCTTCTTCTCTTAATCGTTTATTTTCTTCTTCTATTGATTTAGTCTCTTGCATTCCTTTAATAATAATGTTCCAAGATTCTTCAATTGTTTCAATTTTGATACTTGGACTACCAGCAAGCCTTGCAATATCAACACTTTGTTGGGATATATTTTGTGCATTTTTAACAAGCATCTCATTTGTTCTTCTATCTAGTTCACTCATGCTATCTGCTACTAATTTCTGTCTCTTAGCAGCTACAGCTTGAATTAATCCATTTTTAAAAATAGGAATAGTTGTAACAAAGGCAGAATTTATCTTTCCAATTAATTTTGTATTTCCTCTTTGCAACAATCTTATTTGTGGAGCTGTTTGTAAAGCAACCATTTTAGCCATTTCTAAATCATAAACTCGTTGATCTAATAAATCTATTGCATTACGTAAAGAATCCAATTGCATTCCTGCAAGTTGATCTCCCGTATTTGCTTTTGCTTCTAATTGAGGAAGAATAGTTGTTTTTAGTTCTTCTGATTTCATACTACCTGCAACAGCATACTTTTCTAAAGTTAAATAGTATTGATAATTTTGTTCATACATATTATCAAGCATGGTTGTTGAATCAACCATTTCCGTTTGATATTTAGAAATTTCCACATAAACTTTATCTATTTCTTGTCCCATGGATTGATATTTTCCAAAAAGCTTATCCATGATTTTTTCACTTTTCTTAAATAATTTTCCGAAAAACCCTTTTGAGGTATCTTCAAAATCTTTCTTATCGAATTTATCCATGATTCTACCAAGCTGTTTTAATAATTCGCCTGAATCCTCTACTTTAGTTGTGCGCATGTTATGTAGAATTTGATCAGAAAACTTGGATATTTGTACAGCTGGTTCCTTACCAAATTCTAAAATTTGAATTTGATCCTTTTCATCTATAGATTTTGCCAGTTGTTGCACTTCTGGTTCATTTCTTAACGCTAATTTTATTTCCGATACTTTATCCTCATTTAAAACTTCAGTAGTAATATTATCTTCTTGTGTTATGTTTGATGGTTGTAGGTTCATACCTATTCTCCCTTTCTATTCTTTAATAATCCACTTAAAAAACCTCGTTTTATAAAGGAAGGTTCTTTATATTGTAATTCAAAAACAATATCTTCAAGCCAGTGTGTATCAAAAAGACTCTCATCTATATAATTTTCTACATCTAAATGGCCTGCAGGATTATAAATGATTATATCTAAACCAATTGTATTCATTAACAGTAAAATTGCAGCATCTTCTCTTGTAAAAGACCCATTTATTTCGGTTTTAAATAATATTATACTAGGAATCTCCTGTGAGTAGTCAAACTTTTGTAATAATTTCAGAAGATTATCCGGTATTAGTAAACTTTGTGCAAATAAAAATACAGCAACTTCTTCATCTGTTTCATTTCCAATCTTTTTAAGTGGTGAATTGGAACAAAGCCTACTTATAGCAGCTGCAATACCTCGTTGAAGTCCTAAAGGCAAATTCCCATATGTCCAATAATGAGCTGACAACATTAGATCTGGATCCAGTTTTCCATTACGAAGTGCTCCACGATAATGGTATCGATAATCACTAATGATTGCCCTCGTAAATGGAAAGCCCTTTATCAATAAAGTGGTATCTTTGTCTGCCATTTTGTGTAATCGGTCCCAATACTCTTTTCTATTCTTACTTACTCCCATTATTTTAGCAAATATCGCAGGAATTCTCACTTCTCCATTTTCCACCTCAAAATTAGGCCTTATCATCGCTGGTTCCTTTTCAAGGAGAAAAATTTCATCATAGGTTGTTTTCAAAGTAATAGCATGTGGAAGATAATCTCGAAATTGCCATGGTTTATAAAGGTTAGAACCCTCATGATTGAGAATACTTTCAATTTCTCTTGATGCCCTATATGCTACAGTAGCTGTTCTTCTACGCTTTTCTTCTGGGAAGGGCTCAGGCTCCCTTGTTTGTGGATAGTTATGCTCAAAAAACAACTCTTTATCAAGTTTTAATGAATTTAGAATATCTTGGCCATTTGGATGTACTAAAATAACGTCACATCCTAATGTTATTAAGTAATATACAAAATAGACCTGGCTTTTAGTTGCATTACCAAACCAAAGAAATCGTGGCATATTATCAATATTTTGATATTCTTCTAAAACCGGTGCTAAATGATTTTTAGACCATTTCACCAAATCCACTAGAACTCTTCTTAATTCCTTGTTTTTCAAACTATCTTCTTCTATATTTGCAAAATGTTGCAGAACTTTTATTAAACTTTCTCTAATTTTTCGATGGATAGAAGGAATTGGTGACTTAAGCAATACATTTTCTCCCTCTAAAAATGCAACCATACGATTAATGGAGAGATCTTGCTCGTACATTAGATTTATCACTTTTTGTATAGATTGAAAATGGTTATTATTCATGGTTCGATCTAATGTATCATTACTAATTAAATTTAACTTAGGATCTGATTCATGTACCCATTCATATAGCTGATTATAATACTCATCCTCGTCTAATGATATGCCTAGTAATTTTACCACTACCTGCCCAAATGTTAATTTAAAATTTTCTGGTTGATATAATGGTCGTTCATTTATTGTCTTAGTTAAAATGTTGTACCAATTTTCCATAGACAAAGGAAGTATCACATTATTTAAAGTATTAATATCTTTATTCACTACGCCACTTCCTTAAAGAGCTTCTAAAAATTTTTCTCTATATTAATGATAGCACAGCTTAACCTACCTGTTAAAAAACTACTACTATTTTTTTACGTTTTTAAAAGAAAAAAGTTTCATTTCAAAAAAAATGTATGGAATTATTCCATACATTTTTTCTGCTTATCACCAAACTACTACATTTGCATATAATACAATACATATGAGTGAGTAGGTGCTGACTATGAGATTATTTTACAAAAAATATACCTATCATGAAATAGAATCAGATTTAGACCAAGTGCAAAATGTATTATCATCTAATACGTATATTTTTATTGATTTATTTTTTATTTCCATATTGATTAGTATGTTTGTAGCAGTATCCCTCGGTTCCCCTTTAATAGGAATCCTGTTCTTTATTGGATGTTATAGTATCTTTTTTCTTTTCTATTCTTTACTTCTTAAATGGTTGAAAGATCCACCAGAAGAAGACCTTTAGTTCATAAATTGCTGGTGAACAGCTTTCAGTATGTCCTCACCAGCAATTGCCCCTTTTCCTTTTGATAACAAATGCCGAGCGTTTAATAAATCTTCTTTAACAATTTCACCATGACTAGGAATATAAGGATAATCACACACATCTAGAAAGGGAAAGTCTAATAAAGAATCTCCTGCTCCAGCTGAAACTTCAATTTTTTCTCTATTAATAATATACTTAACTGCCTCTCCCTTACAGATAGGTAATGGCATAAAGTAAAGTTTTCTACCTTGTAAAGATAGCTTCCAACCGGCTTCTGAAGCAAGTTTAGATAAATTTGTCTTCTGTTGGGCTGTTAGGCTATTTTGTAGCACAAAATAGAAAAATAGATTATCAGCAATTCTCAAATCCCCTTGAATATAAAAAAACTCTAGCTTATGAAGTAAAGATTCCATATTTATTGATTGCTTTTCTAATCGGTCCTTTAATACGTCTTCCCATTCTTTTAATAACTTGCCATTATAATGTATTTTTGCGCCATTACTTGTAACTACATATGTAATAGGAATATCCTTTTCAAATATAAATACTCGTTTATACTGATCATAGGTTCTAGTTGTTACTGGAACAACTAGGTGTTGAGTTGCAACAGCTTTTAACAGTTGAAAGCTGTGTTTCGTCATGTACGATATTTTTTGTCCATTTTTTTCTTCTACTGCTATCATGCTATTATCTAAAGGTGTTTCCATTTCTTCTAAAGCTCGTTCCGAATAAATTAACGTTCTATCTAAATCTGTCGCAAAGAGCTTCATTATTTATCCACTACCCTTTTTATTAACCCACAGCAAGTATAGCTCATATTAGGGTATTCTATTATTTCCACTCCTCTTTCTTTGGCAAGCATAACAATATGTTCTACAAAAGGGCTTTGTGGATCTTTCATTAATATTTTCCAGGGAACTCTTCTTAATAATACTCTCGTTGTCTCTCCAACTCCTGGTTTCACGTAATGAGTGGATTCAATTTGAAATTCTCTTTGTATTCTCTCTACTTCTTTCATGCCTCTGAAATCTACCATTTCATTTTCTTTTATATTTTCTACAACTTCCTTCTTTACCCTTTCTGAATGTATTTGTTGTAATTCTTTTGTTATGACATCTAAATACTCATTTGACAGATCAAAAGGGAGTAACTCTTTATAGAATTTTGCTCCGTGAAAATCACCAACAGAAATATATTTCTCATTTAAAACGGTTCTACTTACAAGACCAGAAACTGTCGAGTTTAGACAAGCACTTGGTATTAAAAAGTCCTCTCTTGTTCCATAAAGAGTTGTGCAATAACCTGGATCTGCTAATACAGCTAATGTATCATCTAATTCCATTCCATATGTTAAAGTGAAATCCTGACATGCTTTCGTAAGCTCAATAGATATAGCACCTTTCCCAGTCCATCCGTCAATAAATTGTAAATGAAAGTCTTTATGTTTGTTTACTATGAAAAGAATAGCCTGTTCATCTATGCCTCTATCCCTAATAATGGATATACTATAATGAGGAAGATTTACCCCATACTTCATTTGAATATATCGTTTGATTAAAATACCAATGGGAGTTCCTGCTCTTGCTAAAGAGACTAAAACGGTCTGCCTTCCATGTTTCTGATAAATTTGTTCCGCAACAATAGCAGTACACAAAGCCACTTTCTCTTTAAAAAGTTTCAGTGTTTTCCAAAATAACTGCAAATAGTTTTGAGGTGGATTATATTCAATTGGTAATGTCTCACTATAATGCTGCCCTTTTTGAATATTTGCTTCTCTATCCTCTGTTTTACCTTCTAATTCGATATTACTTAAATCTTTAAGTAAAAAAATAACGTCTTCTTCCGAATAGGAACCAAATTGGTTCTGCTGGTTCAACTTTGCTTTCATACTTACCTCCCACTGCAATACACAATATTTATTTTTTTTATATAGGACTCTTTTAATCTCTCTATCAA